>JAIRMI010000027.1 GCA_031258795.1 Puniceicoccales bacterium
AGTTGCATAGGCAAGGTGCTGAGAAAGCTAAAAATCACGATAAAAAAAGACCAGGGCGTATAAAGAGCGGGGGCCATCGAAGTGGCCGGCTGTTCCTTGATTTTCTTGCCTCCCTACTCTCCGGACCTCAATCCCATTGAAAAATTCTGAGCGAACCTCAAAGGAACACTTTCCGACATCCTCCACCTCTTCCCCTCTCTCTCCGACGCTATTCAGTATGCTTTTCTGGAGTAAGATGACTATATGTGGATGAGAGTGGAATCGATCGCCGTCTGCATAGGCGAAATGCCAGAATGCCAGATCAGCAAAGGGGAAAAAGGTTAGGAGTATGAGAGGGCAATCTCCCCCTACAAAAAGGAAGACATAGTCTGTGTGGATGAGGGTGGAATCGATCGCCATCTGCACAGGCGAAATGCCAGATCAGCAAAGGGGAAAAAGGTGATTGGCTTTGTGGCTGGGAAGAAATTTCAGAGGACGAACATTGTTGCTGGGTATATCAATGGCAAGACCATTGCCGAATGTGTTTACAATTGCTGCCGAATGTGTCTATGAAGACCACCGATGGCGAAGTCTTCAATGCCTGGATGGAATAATCCCTCGTTGCAGCGCTGAAACCAGGGCAAGTGGCCGTTATGGATAATGGAGCGTTTCATAAGCATCCCAGGACGCGGGAGGCCATCGAGGCCGCTGGCTGTTCCCTAATTTACCATGCCTCCCTACTCTCCGGACCTCAATCCCATCGAAAAATTTTGGGCGAACCTCAAAGGAAAACTCTCCCATATCCTCCGACTCTTCCCTTCTCTCCATTATGCCTTTCTGGAGTAAGATGACTATACTTCCTTCTTTTTAGGAGAAAATAGAACTTTGATGAAAGATTTGTTAGGACTGCAGTTCTTTATCCGAAATTTCAACTCACCCGAGAAGCATTTTTTGCTGTTTTGTTTCCTTCTGCCTGAGGAAGATGAGATCTTTTTAGTTTAGTGAAAATCTTTGGTTTGGTGAAAATCTGCCCAGGGTCACTATGACTTTGGGCTTTCAGGGAAACAAGACAGGAAAGTAGGAAAAAGAATTTGCCCGAGAAGCGCTTCTTGCCGTTTTGCTTCCCTTCTTTCTGGGGGAAAGGAACCCTTGGATGAAAGATTGGTTTAAAGCTGCTATTCTTTGTCTGAAATTTCAATTAGGAAAGGCATAACGAGCGTCTCTCATTTGGCTCAAAGCTAAAATAACCGGGAAAAATTAGCGATTTATGTTTAGTAGGAACTCTGTGTTGGTCTTTGTTTGTCGGATACGCTGGATGAGCATCTCCATGGATTCCACTGCGGGTAGGCCCTTCATCGCGCGACGCAGAGCATAGACCTTTTCCAGCTCATCGGGGTGATACAGCAATTCTTCCTTGCGTGTGCCACTTTTCTCAATGTTGATTGCAGGAAACATACGCTTCTCCACCAGCGAGCGGTCAAGGTGCAGCTCCATATTCCCGGTACCCTTAAACTCTTCAAAAATCACCTCATCCATCTTACTGCCAGTCTCGACGAGCGCAGTGGCTAAAATGGTCAAACTGCCTCCGCCTTCGATATTGCGTGCGGAACCGAAGAATCGTTTTGGCGCCTGCAAAGCATTAGCGTCTACTCCGCCGGACAAAAGCTTGCCGCTACTCGGCTGTTCCGTGTTGTGAGCGCGGGCTAAGCGAGTTATGGAATCGAGCAGTATGACGACATGTTGTCCCGCCTCTACTTTTCTACGAGCCTTGTCAATTACCATGTCTGCGGCGTGCACATGATTATCGCTGGACTCATCAAATGTGGAGCTAATTATCTCGGCACTGGATACCTGGCGTCTAAAATCCGTAACTTCTTCGGGGCGCTCATCGATCAACAATATGATCAGGGTTACATCTGGCCGATTCATTGAAATAGCATTGGCAATTCCCTGGAGCAGCACCGTTTTACCGGTACGGGGAGGTGCCACAATTAGCCCTCGCTGGCCAAGCCCAATGGGGCTCAACAAGTCCACAATGCGCATGGAATGGTTGCTCCATGGAACGTTCTCGTTTGTCTCTAAAAATAGACGCTCCGTGGGATAGTAGGGCAACAGATCTTTGAACTTCGGTAAGTCATATACACTTTCCGCCGTGCCGCCCATTACATCCTTTATTTTAATGGCAAAAGGACAAGTGGAATTTTGGGCTGGCGGATGGAGATAGGCCGTAATTTCTTGGCCGCGACGTAGCCCATACCTCTGTATGAACAACTTCGACACAAAAGAGCTTTGCGCTTTGATTCTGTAATTGTCACTGGCGTAAACGATCAGTCCATCGCCACCTTCGATTGATTCCAAAGCACCGCGCACGGTGATCGGACGTTTTTCTGCAAAAACCGCATTGGTGAGGACTTCAAGAACGCGGGAACTCGGTGCGCGCCTGATATCCTCCATCTCCACTTCATCCACTAAACACTGGGTTGTGCCCATTTCGCTTAAAAGTTGAGCGGTGCTTTTGGTGGAATATTCATTGAAGTTGAATTCTTCTTTTGCAAAATCGATACTGTTCTGCGCAAGCTCATCTAGCCTATCAATTGACTCAAAATGCTCGAGCCCTTTCATCTGCCCCGTATTAAACTGTCCGATGCGTATGGTCTTAGCAAACCTCTGCCTATTATCATTTTGGCGGCCGCGCTGCTGATTTTTAGAACGATTGTCACGGCATTGATCGGGTATTGGTCGCTGATTATGGTGGTTGCGCTGGTTATTATTCCTCCGCCTATTATTATCTTCCCGTGCCACTTGCCCCTGCGCAACTTCCTGCCTAATTGGAGTGGGCACTGTCACACTCATCTCTGTGGTCGGAGATGGTCGCCATTCTTCCTGCAGATTCTGCGCCTCATCGCGATAGGAATAGGACAAATCTTCACCAGCTAACTCCGTGGAGAACCGCTCGGGAACATCCCCTTGGAGAACTTCCTTATCTTTTTCATTTTTTTTCGCGGGTGCACGCCTTTGCCGCGTACGAACCTGCTTCCTAATCGTGTCAACTCCCTGCGAGTCAACACCCACATTCAATTCATCTTCCATATACAAGTTTAATTTTATCCATGCTGCCAATGCCACGTTACACAAATCGAAGTGGGATTGGCACAATGAGAAGCATTCAATAAAACGGTGATACTGCCCACCAAACAGCTGTCAAAATGTACCACTTTGCCCACTTGTCGAGTATTTTATGCAAAATTTTTCGAAAAAATTACCGCAAAGCATATTCCATAAAATTTCAAACTAAATTCCAATAAAATTTAGTATAAAGGTGCGCAACACAAAGCAAAGATACAACGCACAGGAAATGGCACAATATGTTGCACAGAAATATGATGTGTGCACAAGGTAACAAATAAGTAGTGGCCAAAGTTTAAACGAAGCTAGTGTCGCAAAAATGATATATGTCCGCAGTTTACTAAAACGATAGGTGGCCCTTATGCCTATTGTATCGTCGCCGTTAAGCTGTCGCTGTGTCTCAATGAAACACAAAAACAACAGTGCGAGCGAAATGCTCTGTATAAGCGAAAATTCAAATAGGAAAACGTAATTATACACTTTGCAATAGGATAGCATTAGCCAAATGATGCCATTTTGCCAGCAAACCATATACCCCAGCAGCTTTCGATTTTCCTTCTTAGAAAAAAATAAAACTGGGACAAAGAAGCAACTCCAAATTCCCAAAATCATACAGAATATTCTGAGAAATCTATGGTCTCCAACGGGAATAAACGTCGATAGAAATTGCAGCGTAAAAAACCACACGGCAGGGCGAAAAAATAGTAAAAACGCGGATACTAGGCAGGACGGTGCATGGACAAAAAAATGTTCGATCCAGCCGTGAAAGGGGTAGCTTGCCCCAAGAATGCAAAACGCTACTAAAATCAGCAGCGTGCCGAAACGAAGGTGTGAAACACAGCATTCGGCACAAAAAAACAGAAATATCGCGGTTAGGTAATATGAGAGTAACTTTTTAGCGGCGAAACTGGGATCAAAGGCCCCAAATTTACGCATTAAAATCCAGCCACCAAGCACGAAGGCTCCGAAACAATAGGGCAACATCGAAAAATCATCGCTGAGTAACAGTGCATAGGCGCAAGTGGCTAGGATTATGCTCGCTGCCGAACAAGTAACCTGTTTCCAATTTCGAACTTTCCACGCTGGCCATAAAATGGCCGCCAACCCAATAACAAGCCATAGTGACAGAAAATATTGGTGCATGTGACTGGGGATTAGCATTATTTTTCCTTGGTCTGCAACCTATGCATGGCATATTGAATCCACACGATAATAAACATCACAATCGCTAAAATTAGTCGCTCACCGACGAAGCGAATTAGCACTCGATCGACAAAATCACAACATTTTGCAAGTTTTTTCAAAAATCGGCCAATCATAGCAATAACTTCGATCCAATGCTGAGAAAAATGAACATGCCTACGCTGTCAGTCACCATTGTTAAAAACATGTATGAACTCTGCGCAGGATCACATTTGATACGTTTGAGAAATATGGGAATGAATGCCCCCACCAAACCGGAAAGGGACATGTTCGCGATCATCGATACGAGTACCACCACGCCCACCATGACGTTGTGCGACCATAGTGATGTTATTAGGGCCGCAATGAATCCCACCACCATGCCATTGAGTAATCCCTTGAACGTTTCCCGCAAAAGTATGCCACCCGAATCTCCGGCATGATATTCTCCAAGGGCAAAGCTGCGTATAGAGATAGCCAAAGTTTGGGCTCCGGAATTTCCTCCCAGGGAAGCCACAAGGTTCATAAACACTGCCAAAATAGTAAATTCGGAAATTTTTGCTTCAAATATGGAGATTACGCGGGAGGTAAAAAAGGCAATAAACAGGTTGATTATCAGCCAGGGGATACGCCGTACCGTACTATACATGATGCCATCGTGTATGGTCTCATCGCCTCCGGCACCGTGTAGCTTTTGTATGTCTTCCGTCGCTTCTTCCTGGATAATATCGATAACATCATCGTGGGTTATTATACCAATTAAGCAGCCCTGGCTATCGATTACCGGCAACGTATTGTGATGAAATTGGGCCATTAACTTTGCGACGGATTCCTGGTCCTGCTCTGCCGTGCAAACGCCTTCAACCATTGTACACATTATGTCGCAAATTTTCTTGTTCGAAGGGGTCCACAGGAGTTTACCTATGCCGAGTACGCCGACCAGGTGATTTTTGGCGTCCACGACGTATATATTTTCGATATTTTCGCCGCTACCCTGGCTTCTGCGCAAGTGTTGTATGGCTTCGTCGCAGGTCATGTCCTCCCGCACGGAGATAACACAGGGCGTCATCACACCACCGGCCGTGTCCGGATCATAGGTCAGCAGATCCCGCAATACATCGGCATCTCTCTTTGCCATCTTGTTCAGCAAGCGATCCCGATCCTCGTCGTCCAACTCTCGCAACAAACCGACGGCATCATCCGGCTCCAAAGCTTGCAGGATCTTGACAGCCCTAGAATCTCGCATTTCCGAGATAATCTCAGCTGAATCTTCGGCATACATCTCAGCCAGCACGTCGGAAGCGTCTTCTTCCGACAATTTTTTCAAGACTTTTTGCCTACCCTTCGGAGACAAACGCTCCAACAATGAACCCACTTCGTAGGGTGAAGTGCGCGACAGTTTAGCGACATTAAGATCTTTAAATTCGTTATCGGCACAATTGCGCAGTTCCTCGAAAGTATACTGATTCAGCTTCTTCTCTGAAATATCTTTCTGCCTGTCGTCTTTGCGCATAATTTACTGAACAAACAAAATTTTCACATAATAGCCCTAACTTCAGATTACAAGAACCTTCTCGAGCTTAAAGTCAAGGATAATTAACCTAAACTGTATAATTTATGGAACGAAAAAATGCGCAAATTTAAAAAATCATTCCATTCTAGCAAGTGGCGTTTTCGGTGGCCCTTGCCTTCTCTATGCTGATGACCTGGGCAATTTGGGGTTTTTCCGGAAACAGTCCGAGATCCTTGCTTTTGATACCGGTGATAATCATTTCAAATGCCATGGCCGCTAAAATTAAGCCGGTTAGCCGGTAGGTTAACTTGATGACGGCGGGAGTTAACCACTTTGCCCCATGTGACGACAAAACTAAACATCCATATAGCAATCCAATGACAAGAGCCAAGGCAATTAGTCCTCCAGTAAATTCCATGCAATTTGTTGCCTTTGCTTGCTGTGCAATGGCGCTTGTTATGGCGCAGGGACCTACAATAATCGGAACACCGAGGGGCGTTATGGAAACATCTCCTTTTTTCTTGGCGATACTTTTGGATTCCTCCAACTCCTCTTCCGTTATGCGGTCGTCGGAATCTTGGGCGCGAAGCATGTCCAGCCCGATCAAAAGTATCAGTAGTCCGCCTGCCACATAAAATGAGCCCATGGATATGCCAAACAGTCCAAATATTTTTACACCAAACATGGCAAAAAATTCGATAACGACGAGGCCAACTAAACAACCAATTCCGGCGGTTCGTACGCGCTCCTTTATAGTATAGAAAGAAGTCATGCTAACAAACAGCGCCACAACAGCCGGCAAGCTCATAACAACAGTCATTGTTACAAAATATCGGAAAACAAATGAAATAGTACTTGAAATCATAAATTAAATCCTCTCAGGAGGCTGAAGGGCATTTTTTAATCAAAAAATGTCAAGAAAAAAAATTTAAATTTACACTTCGCCAGAGTATTACAAAACGAGACCATGGTCGCGGAATGAAAATTCATCATTTTTTGCAATTATAATGTGATCGACCAGAGTTATATCCAAGGATTCGGCCGTAAACTTAATTTTTCTGGTCAGGCATTCGTCCACATCCGATGGACGGGCGTCCCCACAGGGGTGATTGTGGGCAAGGATTATGCAAGTGGCGTGCCTGTTGAGAGCTGATTCTAAAATTTTTCTCAAATTTATGTGAACGCGATTAACACTGCCGCGCTCAATTTCCTCAATTCCATCCTTTAGCAGGCATAGGTCTGCGTCTAAGTAGGCTACTTCAAAAACCTCAACTTGAAGGCCACGCATGCGATTTTTCCAAAACTTAATCAGGTCTCCGCTCCCATCAAACTTTCGCCTTTTTTCGACGCAATTTTTCAAATACAAATCCGTCGACGCTTTTATAATCTTTATCCCTACGGCTGCAGCTTCTCCGATACCATCAACATGTCTAAGCTCGCTCAAATCGGCATCAAATATGGCTCCTACGCCGCCAAATTTATGCAGTAACTTTTTAGCTTGTTTTTTAACATCGCGTCGCGGTATGCACAGGGTTAGGATCAGTTCAACAATTTCGTAATCCGCAAATCCATGAAATCCGCTTTTCAAGAAGCGTTCCCGCAAACGTTTCCTGTGCCCCTCATGTCCCTTACCCTCCATTTCTTTCAGCAAAAGAGCAATCACAAGGGGCGCCCTTTCACAAGAATTTTGTTCTTTACCGTGAAAATTTTTTTTGTAAAATATATAAAACATGGACGCTGATAAAAGTTTTGTCTTGCAAAGAAAGTTGGCAGAGTACATCGATTTCGCTTCTTCAAAGGTGAAATCTAAACTGCTGCTTGGCAGCAATGGTATATGCACATTCAAGCACGATCTAAGCGGAATGGAATTTGCCATTGAACTTCCCGAAGGCAGCGACATTGTATATTTCTATTCCCCCATTTGTCGCGTACCATACGACTTTACGGAGCATTTTTTCGAAAAGCTACTTGAAAACAACCTGCATGGCATAGCCAACAACCAAGCTAGCTTTGGCCTGGATAAAAAAACGCAAAATATCGTTTTAACCTATAGTATTTCCATGAAATACCTCGATGCCGTCGCTTTCGATAATATATTTTTCAACTTCGTAAAGACCGCTGAGAAAGCGGCAGCAAATACGATCCGATGGATCAGCGAAATATCATCAAAATACACCCTTTCGGAAGATGAAACGGAAGGTGAAGTTGGCGAAGCGGCCGCAAACATAAAAGTGAGAGCATAAAATGTCGGTAGATCCCGTTGAGTTATTCGAAAATAGGGAGGATGGGCAACAGACTAGCCATAGGGCGTGGAATATCGAAGATTTAATAGGCAATATGCCGACCGACGTTCCCAGTATGCCGGTTAATCCACCATGTCTGTCCGCCGCACAAGTGGCCTTGGAATTTTCCGAAAATCAACAAACACGCTCCCTCGATTTCGCTGCCGATGAACCACATGGTAAGTTTAGTAGCGTCAATCTAACGGGAGCCGGGACAACCGCCGTTCAAGAGCAAGAGCAGATCCCTGACAGCAGCGTGGACTTAATCGGAGATATGGACGATGATGGGGATGGTATAGCAAATAGGATTGACCAAAAAAGTGAAACGCGCGGGCAGATAGCAAAAAAAATACAGGAGAAAAGACAAGAAGTCGGAAGAAAGAATTCTATGCGCAATACAAATTCCATTAAGGCCTTGACTTCGGCAATGAGCCTCATTAATGCCCTAAACGATGCTGCAAACTCTAATTCATCTGCTCGAAGCAAAAAGGAACAAGATAGCCCTGGAGATCTTCTCAAGAAAAAGGATGACGATGTGGTGACAGGTGTTTCAGCTTTAAACTAGAGTAAACAAAGGGTTTTGCTATGTCAAAGCGCACAGTAATAATTATTCCTAACAAATTCGAAGAAATGGAGTTTGTATGCCCCTTTGATATTTTGCTTCGAGGAGGCAGTGAGGTTACCGTTGCCGGCTATGGCAACGTAAACATCACCGGGTGTCATGGGTTACAAGTGCGGGCAAATGTCAAATTTGCCGATATAGCTTCCAGCATCTACGATTGCGTAATACTACCAGGCGGTCCCGGTTGTTACAGTTTGCGTGGCGATGCAACGTTGAAAGATTTCCTGATGCGGCACTTTGAGGCCAAAAAACTGGTGTGTGCAATTTGTGCTGCCCCGCTAGTTTTGCACGATGCTGGCATTTTGCAGAACAGAAAATACACGGGGCACCCATGCACCTACAGTGAGCTGAAAGAAATCATAGCAACGGATGCCGTCGTTGGCGATGGGAACCTTATAACCGGTTCCGGACCCGGTGTCGCTGCAAAATTTGGTCTTAAAATTTTGGAACGCCTGACAGATAAGGCAACAGCAGATAACACAGCTAGAGCAATGCTGTTTTAATCAAATTTTCTCCAAAAACAGAACTTTGCTCGCACCGCCGAATTTGTCTAAGTGCATTTAATTGAAAGGGAAAGTTATAGGTATCCAACTCCATTGCCTTCTCGGCTTGAAATGAGAAGTATCTACTACAAAATACCAGAGCATTTTCAGCACAGACTCCATTGTTGCCCCAGTAAAATGGGCAACTATAGTCATCTTACTCCAGAAAAGCATATTGGATAGCGTCGAAGAGGGAAGGGAAGAAGTGGAGGATATGGGAGAGTGTTCCTTTGAGGTTCGCCCAGAACTTTTCGATGGGATTGGGGTCCGGAGAGTAGGGAGGCATGGTAAATTAGGGAACAGCCAGCGCTTCGATGGCCTCCCGTGTCCTGGGATGCTTATGAAACGCTCCATTATCCATAACGGCCACTTGCCCTGGTTTCAGCGCTGCAACGAGGAATTGTTCCACCCAGGCATTGAAGACTTCTCCATCGGTAGTGCAATTGTAAATACATTCGGCAATGATCTTGCCATCGATACCAGCGACAATGTTCCTCCTCTAAAATTTCTTCCCAGCCACAAAGCCAATCACCTTTTTCTCCTTTTGCTGATCTGGCATTTCTCCTATGCAGATGCCGATCGACCCCACTTTCATCCACACAGACTATGTCTTCCTTTTTGTAGGGGGAGATTGCCCTCTCATACTCCTCACGTTTCTCCTCATCCCGCTCTTTATATAGTCATCTCACTTTAGAAAAGCATATTGAATAGCGTTAAAGAGAAAAATGAAGAAGTGGAGAATGTCGGAAAGTGTTCCTTTGAGGTTTGCCCAGAATTTTTCGATGGGATTGAGGTCCGAAGAGTAGGGAGGCAAG
>JAIRMI010000090.1 GCA_031258795.1 Puniceicoccales bacterium
CAGAAAATCAAGCTGTGGCAATGATTAAAGTAAACCAAAGTATTGATTGATAACTATCAACAATTATGCAACGACGGCAACCTCTAAAATATGATGTAATTCGCCGATACCAGAGTGCGGCTTGTGGTCATGCGCCTTTACCAGCGGAGAATGCATTGTACCAACTATAATAAACAAAACCAAAAACAAAATAACAGCGCCAGCCATTATAAACTCCTTTCTTTATGTAAAACAGCCGTACAAAAGATAACTAAAAATGCAACCTAAATATAACATTAGGACGGACAGCAAAGATATAACGGATTTGCTGAACTGGTAGCTCGCCCAATGTTGTTTTGCCCAATATCGGCACCCTGTTTTTTATGAAATGGCCAGGCTTGCTGCAGTCCTGTGCACTTTCAAGAAGTTGCGTCAATCATCAAAATTTTTATTTTTTCCTTCGCCAATTTTTGCAAATACTCCAAGCCTGCTTCACCGTATGAAGCGGTTGTATAACGTCTTGGACGGCCCCGTATTTCCTCGCTGCGTCCCTCCCCATTTCAACCAATTGCGAGAGCGTAACTATCCCCCTGATGCCTCTCCGATCGTCCATCAAGGCTTCCCTCGCGACTTTGGGAAATATGGCTTTAGCTATTCAAAGGCTTCATTAACTCCATTAATGCCAATCTCCTATTGGCCTTTTCCCTGACCTGTCAGTACTTTTTACGAGTCCTGACTCTGGGCATCCTGAATGGCATCTTTCAGCGTGTGCCAGGCCATGGTGGCGCATTTTATGCGCATGGGAAACTTACGCACACCTATCAAAACACCAACATCTCCATATTTGTTTAAATCCACATCCTCTCCGGACAAGCCCCTGCAGATATCATCAATGATCGCCAACGCCTCAAGCTTAGTTTTGTTTTTCATCAGCTGCGTCATGAGCGACGCACTGGCTTGCGAAATCGCACATCCCTCCCCAGAAAAGGAAAGAGCAGCAACCCTATCCCTGTCAAAATTCACATATACACTAACCTTATCGCCACAGGATGGATTGTAACCATCGGCATGAAAATCATAGGAAATGGGCACACACTTATTACAAGGGGCACGATTATGCTCCAAAATAATGGCCTGGTATAACTCTTGCAAACTGTCATCCATGGGACCATATATAAAACTTGACTTTTCCTCTGGCAAGGATTCCTTGCGCAAAAGTGGAAGTGCTGGCAAAAGGAAAGCGATTTTGGCGGATATTGTTTGACGCGCTATTTCCCCGCACCTGCGTAATTTGCCAAAAACCTCTTGGCATTGATTCTTCCTACGATCACCTGTGCGACAGGTGCTTATCCAGCATAATTTGGACAAATGTTCAGGAAAGTGAAAATCTGTTTAATCGCTACAAATGGGAAACAGAAGAGCGGGGACAAAAAATTTTTTTTAATCGGGGAATGACTTGCTGGGAACATAGTGGAGCGGCACGGCAACTAATCCTCGCAATGAAGTATAAGGGCGGCAATTTTCTAATCAGAGACATCATTGCCATGATAAAGCAAAGCGGCCATCATGTGCTGGATTTTGTAAAAAATTCGCTACTTGTGCCAGTGCCGACACACTATTTCAAACGTGTGCAACGGGATTACAGCCAGACTGAACTGATTGCCGATTCGCTCTCCCGTTATGCGAGGGTACCAGTAGCGAAGAAGTTGTTGGTTTGTAAAAATCATTGTGCCCAAACCAACCTCACCACCGAGGAGCGCTTGCTCAATGTCAAAAACATTTTTCGCTGCAATGAGAGCAACATCGACAAATCCACTCGCATTGTCATTGTTGACGACGTGATCACAACGGGAGCAACACTATTTGCTTGCTGCACGGCGATGCACAGGCGCGGGTTCCGCGATGTAAACATTTTGACACTATCCCATAGCTAATCATGACCCTATTCAGCAAACCAGCATACTCCACCATTTCTGTCAAAAAAAGGGACATGCCCAAGGGTATCTGGACAAAATGTCCCCTAAGTGGCGAGCTAGTCTATAACCGTGACCTTGAAAAAAACAATATGGTGGTACCGAAAAGCGGCTACCATTTCACCCTTAGCGCCCGTAGAAGGATCAAGCTTCTGTGCGACCATAATTCTTTCGAAGAAATGTGGGCCAATTTGGAAACCGTTGATGTTCTCGGTTTTGACGGCGACGTGAAGTATTTGGATAAGTTGCATAGCCATCGGGAAAAAACCAAAATGAATGAGGCTGCCATCGCCGGTTCTGCCCATATAGATGGCATAGCGGCCGCCATCGCCGTCATGGATTTTAATTTTTTGGGCGCGAGCATGGGCTCCGTCGTGGGAGAAAAAATTACCCGTACGGTGGAGCTTGGGCTTGAGAAAAAGATGCCCGTGATAATAGTTTGCGCCTCGGGTGGTGCCCGCATGTACGAAGGAATCATTAGTCTGATGCAAATGGCTAAAACATCCGCAGCTTTAGCCAAATTAAAAGCCGCAAACGTACTATATATACCCATACTAACAAATCCAACGATGGCCGGGGTTATGGCTAGTTTCGCTTCGCTCGGCGACATAATCCTTGCTGAGCCCGGTGCACTGATCGGATTTGCGGGTCCACGGGTGATAAGGGAAACGACACGGCAAGACCTCCCGGAAGGCTTTCAGACCGCAGAATTTCTGCTTGAACGCGGGTTGATAGATCAAATCGTCCACCGCAATGAGCTAAAGCAGCGGCTAAGCTACTTTCTCCGTATGTTTGGATACAAAAGTGAAAACGATCGCACAGCTATTTGATGGCATCGACTATGCCGTAAATCACGTAAACTGCGACAGTAAAATTGATTATATTAGTCATGATTCACGGGATATTCTTCCCGATGGATGTCCACTTTTCTTCGCCATAAGAGGAACGTATCACGACGGCAATGAACTCATCGATGCCGTAGTGGCCACCAATAAAAACACAATTGTGGTAAGCGACCGGGATCACGACAGAGGCATAAAGGTTCCTGAACTCGGCAAAACTATGGCGATCGTTGTACGAAGATTTTACGACTTTCCCGATGAAAAGATGAACATAGTGGCCGTAACGGGAACCAATGGAAAATCTTCAATCTGTTTTTTGTTGAGGCACTTGCTCGACAAATGCGGCCTGCTGAGTACAGTGGAATACGATATTGGTGGAGAAATTCTTACCGCTCCCAATACCACACCCATTGCCCTCGATTTTTATAAACTTCTTCATAAATGTCGGCAAAATGGATGCAAAACTGTCGCCTCGGAGGCTAGCTCTCACGGAATTGATCAGAGCCGCACATTTGGTCTTGCCATCGCCATCGCCATTTTCACCAATCTTTCCCACGAACATTTGGATTACCACAGCACAGTGGAAAATTATTTCCTAGCTAAAAAAAAGCTCTTTGTGGGAGAAAACGGCTCCATACCCAAAATCAGCTTGGTCAATATCGATGATAATTATGGGCTAAAATTGTTTGAAATTTTGAAGGCAAATGGACAGCGAGTGCGCACCTTTGGGTTCACCAAAACCGCAGATTTTTCCATCACCAATGTGGGTAAAAGCTCTCTGGTAGGCTCATTTTTTACCGTGAAACATGGCAGCAAAAGCTATGACTTTGAAACAAAACTCTTCGGCGATTACAATATCTCAAACATAGTGGCAAGTATATCCGCCGCCAATATTCTAGGGGACAGCTTTGAGCAACTAAGGGAAAAGCTGGTAACATTCGGCGGCACACCCGGTAGACTTGACTGCGTGTCGCTCAAAACTGGAGCCTTGGCATTTGTTGATTTCGCCCACACACCATATGCCCTCGAAAAGGTGCTTTCCACTCTACTAAAACAACCGCACAGACACATAATTAGCGTGTTCGGTTGCGGTGGGGAGCGGGATCGATCAAAGCGTGCACCGATGACAACGATTGTGACTAAGCTATCCGACTTTTCCATAGCGACCGCAGACAATACGCGGAGAGAGCCACTTGAGGAAATATTCGATGACATGCGCCTCGGTGTAGCATGCGGCAAAGATGCCATAGAATTCATCCCAGACAGGCGCACTGCCATTGAACGTGCTGTGCAGATGTCGCGAGAAGGAGACATTGTTCTGATCGCCGGCCGCGGCCATGAAAACGAACATAAAATCGGCAATAAGATCATACATTTCAACGACAAAGAAGTTTTAGAAGAAATAAACGCCAAACTATGATAGATTTTACAAATTGGGCATCCAGTGGAGCTGGATACTGGTTGCACGGCAAACTTCCAACTATCGTTGAAATGATTTGCAACGATACCCGTAAATTGAAAAAAAATTCCTGTTTTATCGCCATCAAAACTGAGCGCGCCGACGGCCATGATTTCCTCGCTCAGGCGAAACAAAGGGGGGCATCCTGCGCAATCGTCGACCACGAAATCGGTGGAGTGACCATTCCACAATTTATTTGTAAGGATACGCTCCTCGGCCTCAATAAAATTGCCTCATTTGTACGCAAAAATTTCCACGGCAAGGTTATCGGGATCACGGGCAGCATGGGAAAAACTTCCACAAAGGACATACTGGCGCTTCTTCTCAACGTACAAAACAACAAAACTTTTTTGACCGAAAATGGACACCTTGGCATACCTTTTACCCTGGCAAAATTCACAAATGATGAGCCCGTTGGCATCGTTGAAATTGGCATCGATGAGGTCGGAACAATTGAAAATTTGCTCGAAATTGTACACCCCACCGACTGTATAATAACGGGAATTTCCCGAATCCATCTCGGCAATTTCGGCGACGAAAATACCATCGCATCGGAGAAAATAAAATTAGCCGAATATGCATTGAACAATTATTGTAAGTGCATACTAGCAAAGGAATTGATACAATTTGAGTGTTTCAGAAAAATTGCAGAATTTTGCTTGGTTCCAGGGGATAAACCAGGAGCAAAAATATATTTTAATATAAAACATTCGCCAAATGGTCGGCGATTAAATTTGCAAATCGACAATCAAAAACATTGTTTCTCCATCCCGCATCTGATGAGCGATGGCACGGTAAGAAATTTCGTCCTGGCAACGACTTACGCATTATTCAACGGAGAAACGGCAAGCAATATTACCGAACGATTGCGCCGTTGGCAACCATCCCCTTTAAGAGGTGCCATATCGCAAGTTAATGGGCGCACATTTTTTGCCGATTGCTATAATGCCAATTCGGTGGCATTTTCAGATTCGCTACAAAATTTTGATCGCCTATTCCCTAATGGGAACCGCTTGTTCATAATCGGTAGCTTCGCCGACCGCGAATTGGGGAAATACAGCATTGAAGAAAATGTCAAGCTTGGTCAAAATATTCCCCTGCGCAGCGGAGATGTGGTTGTCATAATCGGTGAGCGGGCAAAGGAAGTAAAAATCGGTTTGCTAAAAGCTTCGCCGAACGCTAAAAATATACACTGCTTAGATAAAAGCGAAGGAGCCAGAGAATTTGTTCAGTCTCACCGCGGAGTAATCTATCTCAAAGGCCACGGAATTTACCATTTGGATAAATTAATCGATTGAAGCAATTTTTGCAACTTGTTTACATGTAATGCATTATGAGAACAAGCATCTTTTAAATTTAACAAAAAGTTATGGTGCAGTTTTAAAGTGCAACTTTACGAAGTTTCGCATATTTTCCCTGCCAATGCGTTTCTTTAATTCCACCGCTTGCTCGGTCACCAATATACCCGCTCCTTTGCGCAGGGGCATATCGGCTAACCGGGAAAGTTCTTCCATTTGGCGAATATATCCGGCGCGGGCAACGATCGATGCGGCTGCCACAACGGGGTCACTCTCGGCTTTTGTCTGCATTTTCAAATTAAAATCGGAATCTCCAAGCATCGTCTGCACGATAGGCTTCTTGGAAAATTGATCCAGCATCCCCCAGCTAACATGCCTCTCCGCAAGCGCATTTTTTAGCGAACAAGTATGCATCCAGCCGAGTAAAAGATTCATGTTACTGTGAAATTTAGCATACAGCTCGTTGTATTTCGCCATGCTCAGGCACATTGTTTTTACGACACAATTCGATACGCGAATCTTGCTATCCAATTTTAACACTGTGGCATCGCTCGTGAGCAACTTGCTATCCTTGATACCTCCGGCAATGAATTCTTTTACGGTGTCCCCTCCGGCAATAACACAGGCGGTCACAGGAGAACCAAACAAGTCCCCCTTCCCGCTTTCATCCATGCCAGCGTGCTCTTCAAACCATTCTCCATGGGAAGCGGTATCATAGCAAAGTTTGGCCACGTGAGTAATTTCCGGTTCGAGTATAAATTCGACAAAATCCTCCGTCTTTTTTCCCTGAACCACAAGCTTTCCACTGCTATACATGACAACATTCACCCCATCGCCCCTAAAAGCAAACTGACTGTGATCTACGCCATAAGCCTCCCAACGATGTTCCGCTAGCCATTCATGCAAGGCCTCTCCTTGTTCACCATCGAGGGTGATGGTATAGAGTGACTTTTTTTGCGCCGGCTTGGAATCCATTTCACTTCTTGGCAACGGATTGGTCAACCTTCATGGTGAATTCGTAGGGCTCGCCGTTGCGCACGATCACGATGCGCATATCAGACCCAGGATGGGCAAAAAACAGAGCATTGTGCAAGTCTTCCCTGTGTTTTATGGTAAAACTATTCATCGACACCAAAACATCACCCGCTTGCAAACCACTCTTTTCGGCATAGGAATCATGCACAACGCGGGAAATAATAATCTGCTGCCCGATGCCCATTTTATATTCGGCATGAATGTCGATGCCCATCGCCCCATAGGTCACCTTGCCCAATTTTATGATATCGTCGTATACCCGCCTAAGGGCGCGCTTTGGCAGAATAAAGCTAGAGTGTAACTCGGGCAATGCAGCAACCATGCAACCGATCAAATTTCCTCGCAAATCAAAAACGGGCGCTCCGCTTTCACCGCCACAAATTTCTATATCTGAACGCAAATATGTTGTGACGAAGGCACGCTCGCCATAGGAAATGTTTTTGCCGACGATATTTCCTAGCGCCGGTGCCGGATCGAGATCCAATCGGCAGCCAATAAAAACGGCAAATTCCCCTATGCGCGCCAGAGAATGCTCATCGGTGTCGTGTATGTCGACCACTTCAAAGGATTCGGGCGGCTGCAATAGCCTAATCACTGCGATATTGGTGGCAGGATCATGGCCCACACACTCCGCTGCATAGGAAAGACCACGATACTCAACCCATAGGACACGAGCAGAGGATACTATGGAAGCGGCAGTTACAACATGAGCCCTATCTGAAACGAAGAAACCTGTGCCGGACAATACGGGCTGCATCTGCTGTGCTGCTTCACTGTCCTGTTCTCCTTCCTCTTGAGCCCCCACAATGCCAATAACACGAATAACGCTATTTTTGCTACGCTCAAAGATGTCACTCACACACTCGGCAAAGGCAAACTTACCACAGGAACACTGGATATTTTCCTGAGCAACTACCGCGTTTTCTTTGGCAACTTCGGCACACAGAAAACCTCCGCAGAGAAAAAAAACACCCGCAAAGGAAATAATTAAAAATTTTTTCAGTGATTCAAATGTTCTCACCGTTCGCACATACCCTTACTGGAGGATATCGAGTCGCAGACATAGGCAACCCCGCGAGAAACGTGATTAAACTGTGTTTTGAAGTCCGCGTTTTCCACGTTGCACATAATATCATCACGCACATAGGATGGCCTTGTTTCCTGCGCCACAAAAGAGTAATCCCCGTGGCGTAAGTAGCACCTACTACCCTGCCCAATGCCAATTGTAACGATGACAGCCAAACATATGCCAGACATCATACAGGCAAGGCGCTTGCTCACAAATAACGTTACAAGTAGATCGGCAAATGTTCTCTTTGGGTTGGCTATTGCCGACAGGCGCTTTTGCTCGAAACAGCGATCAAACTTCCCCCATTGAGCCTCCCTTGGACGTTCAAGGCGCTTAATTTGCAATAAATCGTGCAAACGTCTGTCGCTATTTTTGTCAAAATTTTGCTTCATTCCATGTAATCCTTAAGAAAAACTTTCAACTGTTCCTTTGCATAGTGTAATCTCGAGCGCACCGTACCTTCCGAACACTTCAACACAGAAGCAACTTCGGCATGATCTAAGCCCTCAATTTCGTGCAACACAACCACAATCCTGTGCTTGTTAGACAACTTTTGCAATGCAATGTTCAAATTTTCCTGCAATTCTTTCAGAAAAACAGACCTGTCTCCCCGATTTTTGTCCAGGCAAAGACTATCAATGCAAGCTGCTGCCTCGGCGCCTTCTTCTTGTATTTTTTCAAAGCTAAAAAAGCGCCTAAGTCTGTTTTTTCTGATAAAAGAAATTGTCGTGTTAACGGCTATGCGATATAGCCACGTGAAAAAAGCCGATTTCCCGTTAAATTTATCTATGGACTGAAACATTTTTATTAGGACATCTTGCGTTAAATCGAGAGCGTCATCTTTGTTCGATGTCAGATTGTAAATTATGGCATACAACCTTTCCCGATATTTTTTAACGAGAGTGTCAAAGGCCGCCGCATCGTGGGCACGAACGCGCTCAATCAGACCAGCGTCGTCCGCATCTGACTGATTCACAGCCTGTGCGCCTTGTGCACGATCTCGATAACTGCTACCGACAACATCCATTGCCGCTTAGTATTATAAATATATTGCAAATAATCAAGCATTGATTATATAGCTCGCCATGGCGTTACCATTGAGTGTGGCAATTATAGCTTCCAATGAAGAAAAAAGCATTGGTCGGTGCCTGCGTTCCGTAAACGATCTGGCTAGCGAAATCATTGTAGTAGTTAATGATTGCAAGGATAAGACAGTCGAAATAGTCAAGGCATTCAACGGGAAAGTGTACGAGGAGACCTGGCATGGATTTTCTCATCAAAAAAATCTAGCCATTGGGTATACCTCTCAGCCGTGGATTCTATGCCTTGATGCCGACGAAGAAGTTGATGGCGAGTTACACGACTCCATAGTTTCATTCATAAAAGCAAATGACCATTCATGCTGTGGAGCATACTTTTCCACAAGGACATTTTTCATCGATCGGTGGATAAAGCACGGCGACTGGAACCCGGACTATAATTTGAGATTATTTCGCAAAAAGCATGGTTCATGGTCAAATGATAGAGTGCACGAAAAACTGAACGTATCGGGTCCAATTAGGAAGCTGGAAGGGCATCTGTTGCACTATTCCTTCGAGAACATTGAAGATTTCATGAAAAAAAACATGAAGTATGCGGAACTGTTCGAATTTAAAGAAGAAAAATCTATATTTGTAATTTTGCTGCGTTCCTGTTGGAGGTTTGTTAGAGGTTACTTTTTTAAACTGGGATTTCTAGATGGTTTGCCAGGATTTTATATTGCCTATGCACAAGCGTTTTTTACAATGTACAAACACATGCGCATTTTGATCAAAAATCGTACTTTGCGCGGCAACGTAAGTTAAATTTTTTAATCAAAAATCGTAAGATTGGGCAAGGGGAAAGACTAGGCTATAAATGAGCCCAGAGAACTCATAGGCGCAGGAACACTAGAGTACATAAAGATACTTTTATTTTCCATAATCCGAAAGGTGGCGCAACATAGTCCGCCGCAATGACAAAATGTTCACTTATCCAGCGGCGGATAAACTGTACCAACGTCACGTTCTGAAAGGTTACCGCGAATTAATTTTGTTGCAATTTCCACTATACGAGGATCATTGGTACAGCCATTTTCTATGAGTTGTCCCCAATCAACACGCTCTGGCCCTAAAGTTGTTCTATTTAAACATACGAATCCGTAACTTAATAACCAAGGTTGGGGTCAATGATAGCCGCATCCTTGTTACCTATTAATAAATCAACGCGACAAAACGGCTCCCCTCTGTAATGTTTTGTTATTTCGATTTGCTCTAAATTTATGTTAAAATCACTCATTTTCTTACTCAAAAATTTTGCCTAAATAAGTCAACTAAAAATTGCCAATAAAACTACTCCTCTAGATCCGGCAATCCCACAATCTGTGATTTAATGTTACTGCAATCGCATATGATTTCATTTTCTTTATGCGTTCTCCTAGCTGCTTCAACTCCTCCTACAAGACCGCTAAGCTGATTGACAATTGGAGAAGTATAATCAATACTCAATTCGGGCGACATGAAATAAACTGCAAAAATACGACTAAATGGCATGTGCATTTCGTGTATAGCGAATTTCCTTCCATTTCCGGTAAAAGAATTTCGTATACGGCCAATTGAAGTCGATGCCACTATTTCGTCGGGTATTCCATCAACATAATCTCCAATTCCTCTATCGCCGATAGCCTGTGAATAAGTGGTTCGCATGTCATTATAAAATAAAAATCCTCGACGCACGAGACAAGTGT
>JAIRMI010000019.1 GCA_031258795.1 Puniceicoccales bacterium
TGTTTTTGAAATTTTCATCCACTTTCTTTGATAGTTCCGAGTCTATTACTTTGACCATTACGTACTCTGCCTTATTTATCGAAGTATAATTAAACATGATGTTTTTCAGCTTAATGTTACCATGGACGCAACCAGCATCATGAATTGCTATGAGCGCGAGAGCTATTTGCGTTAGCATCGCGATGGTAGCGTGCAAAGATACGGAAAATCCCCTATCTCCCTTATACAAGGAAGATTTATAGCCAAAAATTGCCTCATCTCCATTGTGTTTTGGAGTCAATTTTCGGGCTATTGCTAAATCTTGCATTTGCTGCGGCATTAACTTTTGTCCTTTTAGACCAAATCAGATTGGCAAAGGATTAAAGGCCACTTGGCCCTTAAAAACAATCCCCCCTTAGTTTTTTTCCACTCCCCATAAACAACCTCCCTGTGCTTTATAATAAGCTGAGCAGCATTATATAAAAGTGTAAAAACTTTGCAAGAAAAAATATCTGACTGCAGTAATATGCCTTTTATTGCCTACGCAACAGCGATACCACCGCCTCGATAATCACCACTCTGGCATCCCTGCCAAGAAGAGGAAGCTCTGCTAAACACCAAACTTTTATTTGCTAAAAACAAATTTTAATGCCCGGACTTGCTGCTACCGCACAATGCCAACTTACTGGAAGATTTCGGGAAAGGATTTTTGTCAGAGCGGGCATTCTTCTCCGATGAAAATCGATGGCAAGGCGAATTTGTCGGCTAGAAGTTTTGCTAAATTTTTCACCCCGAAGGTTTCCGTGGCATAGTGGCCGCATATGTATAAGTTAGCCTTGCTTTCGTAAACAATGTCGAATAGGTGCCGCGGCCCTTCGCCGGTTATTACCGTGTCTGCTCCCAGTCGGATCATGTCCGTCACATGGGAGCCACCACCTCCGGAACAAATTGCTATTTTCTTCGGATTTTCTGTGCCGAATTCCATGCACTTTGTGCTTGAAAATAGGGAGATTAACTTGGCTCTCAAGGTTTGCCGATCATATTCAACGGATACCAATGGAATTTCAAAGTCATAGGTTTCGTCAAAAAGTATTTTGCCAATTTGCCTCATTTCAAGGGCATGCACGATGGATACGTTATTGCCGATTTCGCCGTGCATATCGAGAGGTAGATGGGCGCTATAAATGGCTAAGTTGTTCTCCATTAGCAACTTATACTTTTTGTAAATTGTTTCTGTAATAGGAATCGTTTGCCCCCACAGCATTCCGTGATGCACCAGAAGCAAATCGACTTTACTTTCCACCGCGCGCTTCATGGTTAGCAAATTTCCATCAACGGCGGCCCCAATCTTTGTAACCGTTCCGTTATTTTCGAATTGCAGGCCGTTATGAGCTCGTTCGTAATCCCTTATGTTTTTTATATTCAAAAAATCATCGCAAAAATTAATTATTTCAACCAACGAAACCATGGGAAGAATCTAGGAAAAATTCTTTAAATTGTCTATTTAAAAAGAGAGAAATATGAGAAGTAGTAGTGTATTAGTAATGCCGCCAAGTGGCAATCAACCCAAGTGGAGATGGAAATGTTCAGCTCGGAGAGCGCGTTGATCATGAACTGCCTCCTGAAGCAAGTGTCCGAGAGCCTTGCTCTCGGCGATGTAGCACAATCACAGTCGCTGCCCGTTGAAGAGCTGGCAGCAAGGAAGCCCATGGATGCCGAAGAGTTGCAAAAGGCCTATGAAACCATTGATAAAATTTTGCATCGTCCCATAGATACAACGCGTAACTATTCGGAAATATTGTCAGCCTGGGAGGCAGGGCTTCGTGATGCTCGTAATGCACTCGATGAGCTATCGAAGTGTCGTTCTTCAGATTTCCGAGACAAATTATTTGAATTTCGTCCTGGGCCTGATGCTGGCATATTGGCAGAGAAGCTCGAACTTACCGCGTTAGAGTGTGCCTATTGTACTATTTGCGCAATTGCAGAACTCTCTTTAAACCAGAGATTTGATATGGCGATAGGTAATTTCGATGTGAACAAGTTTCATGAAGATCAGAAAATAGTGCAAAGGATCGAGAAGGAGCTGGAAACACGTTTCAAATTATTTAAAGACAAATTGGCTAAGTTTAATACCTGAACCCGAGTGTCCATGCGTAGAAGAAGTGATTGAAGAAGTAAAGTTCGGTAATGCTAAGCATCGTATTGAGCTGATCCTTAAAAGGTCGGATGTGGTAGAAGCTTTTATTGAAGCGTCACCCGATGGTACTGGAATGCCGCGTGAAGTTGAAGTAGAGCTACAAAAATATTCCAAGGAATTTCAGGCTGAGCTCCTTGATTTTAAACCTTCATTCAATGATCTATCTCTAAGAAAAAAAACTTGGCAGTCTAAAGTTGAACTATGTTTGCAGCGTTATCAGTGAAATTTTTCAGCGTTGTTGCCCGAGGATATACCCTGCGAACAATTTCAACGAGGAGACCTATAACGGGAAAAAAGTGTGCGAAGAAATCATGGAAGAGGTACAAAAACACCGAAGCTTGGAAAGATTGCTCATATTTAGACCTAACTACTACAGGGCTTTGACCGTAGAAAAAATGCTGAAAGTAGCAAGACATTATCCTGCTTTGGTGAAAGCACACCAGGCTCTTTCTCATGGGACTTCAGCCATAGACAATTTGAATGACTTTTATAAATTAATGCCTGAGATTGATCCCGGAGAGGCAGATACTATCCTGCATTTACATATAGGCTATCTAGGAATGTCGGATTATTTGCAAAAGTCGTTAGATTGGAAAACAGGGCAGAGTTACAAAGAGTTACGCCAATATTTGCAAACTGTTGATGGCCGATCCCCGACCAAGTGTCTTGGTGAATTTTATGCAAAAATGAACGAGCTTTGCGAAGGGGCTAAAAGGCAGTACTAGCTGTTAGAGGTAGGGCTCAAGAAGAGTTGGACGAAGCAAAAAATAGAGCAGCTATCCATCTTAAAGATCAGCTGACGAGACCGGGCTTTAACCCAAGGTCTAGGCTGTTTGAGTTTTGTCAAACAGTGAGGGGTTTTGGTGCAAAAAACACGGAAATATTGTCGAAGTTGTTGCCCCTTGAAATTGGACCAAATGGTGAAACTTTACAAAAAATATTGAATGGAGCATTAAGGGATGGCTCCGATTTGCTAAGGCAAGATTTAGATTTCAACGGGCATTGGTTGAGTGCCAGATAAGTACTTAATACATTGCTTCGGCTTTACTTAATAGATGCAGAAATGAATGAAGATCAGAATTGAGGCCTTGGCATAGTATGGGATGGATTGCTAAGCGCTAATAATGGAGCTTTGCAAAGTGATGTGGAGGCGAGAGAGGCGCTTTTCAGGTTTCGTGTTAATCAAATATGGTCAAGCGGGAAAAAGGCCGAAGCCGAGAAATTAGAAAAATGCAAGGAATTGGTAAAGGCATGCCGCTTTCCATTCCTCAGGAAAAAACTATTTCCTGAGGACATGTTGCAGCAAGTGTTGCAGCGATTGGAGAAAGAGGAGGGGAAAGAAAAGCAGCTCTTCCTGCGTAGTGAAGGAAATTTTGCTTCTCTTGGGGAAATGGTTTCCTTTGTCTAAAGTTCCTAGATTGGTTTGCGCATCCGCTGAGTTGCGGCTCACGGTGATGTGCAAACCAATTCTATGATTTACGGCGAAGAGCACGGTTATAGTCATCTTATTTGAGAAAGGCATGCTGAATGGGGTCGAAGAGAGAAGGAAAAAGGTGGAGGACGTTGGCTAGTGTTCCTTTGAGGTTAGCCCAGAATTTTTCGATGGTTGAGGTCCGGAGAGTAGGAAGGCAGGTAAATTAGGGAACAGCCAGCCGCTTCGATGGCCTTCCGTGTCCTGGGATGCTTATGAAACGCTCCATTATCCATAAGGACTACCTGCTCGGGTTTCAGCGCTGCAACGAGGAATTGTTCCACCCAAGCATTGAAGACTTTGCCATCGGTGATGCGATTGTAAACACATTCGGCAATGGTCTTGCCATCGGCATACCCGGCGACAATGTTCGTCATCTGAAATTTCTTCCCAGCCACAAAGCCAAACACCTTCTCCCCTTTGCTGATCCGGCATTTCGCCTGTGCAGACGGCGATCGATTCCGTTTTCATCCACGTAAACTATGTTTTCCTTTTTGTACACGGACACTGCCCTCTCATAGTCCGCACCTTCCTTTCCTTTGCTGATCTGGCATTTCGCCTGTGCAGACGGCGATCGATACCACTTTTATCCACATAAACTATGTCTTCCTTTTTGTAGAGGGACATTGCCCTCTCATATTCCTCACCTTTTTCCCCTTTGCTGATCTGGCATTTCGCCTGTGCAAATGCCGATCGACCCCACTTTCATCCAC
>JAIRMI010000028.1 GCA_031258795.1 Puniceicoccales bacterium
TTAACTTCGTGTTCATACTACATCGCAGCAATCTCCATCGGGGCCATGACTTTTCTCATAATACACCGCAGGAGCGTCACATATAGATTCCAATTCAACATCTTCCGCTGACAGATAATTTCGCAATCTATACTTGTGGGCAAACGGATCGCCCTCATAATCTTTGAATTCTGCAACGAATACCAAATCTTGACCTTCCTTTTCAACACTGGTCAACCATGTTCCCCCAGGGTGCATAAGATGTAGGGTATTTAATACTATAATAAGCGATTCCGGCACTTGTGACAATTTACCAGACCTTTCTAACTCTGAAAATAATGCTTTGGTACAAAGAGTTAATTCACTGCAATACTTTGGAGAAAGTTTTCCCAGCTTTTTCGTTACTTCTGCGTACTGTACAAATCTAGGATTTTTTACAAAACCTTCAACCCATTTTAATACAGGAACAATGGCTCCATCACTGTACTTTTTAGCATGACTCCTGCCAATAGAAATAGCGGGCACAGGACCTAAACCACACATTGGTTTTCCATATTTTCTCTCCGCTTCTTCAGCTGTTATATCCCTTACTTTACTTGCCTCTACAGGCCCCCACCCCGGGGGAATCCAATCCCGTCCTGCCGGAACACAATCCCACTCCCAATGACTGTCCGAAATTTTACTATTGTCCATATATAACCTCTCTTTCGAAAGCACCCTTATTTTTATTTTTCAAATGTCAAGCATTGAAAATCAAAGATTCGTATTGGTTACATATCTTGAATTCAAAGACTTCTTGATTTTATTCTATTATAGATTGCTTATAGATCCAGATTTGTTTCAAATGTACTTTTTCAAAATCACTCCCCCCTAAAGTCCCAAATTCATAGGTTGGAGGGGTAGTGTCTATTTTTCTGACCGCCAGGTAAGGAATGTTTTCTTCGGCTACCTCACCCGTCCAGTTGCGATCACCAATGGGATAAGGTTGCCCCAGGAGCATATGGTCCAAATCAAGCGCTAGCAATTGTTCAATGCGTATATTTTCCGAATGGTATGAATGATCGTGACCACCAACACTCGTTGCATTCGTCCAATGTGTCGACACACGCATATAAGTATTTCCCGCCTCACGTTGGCGATTTGCATGTCTTTTTAGCTCACTTATAGTATCCTGAAAATTTGTATCACTAACACTGATCCATTTTTTGTAAACTCCGAAATATCCATTACGACCAGCATACACGAGAGCTGTATTATAATTAGTCTCTACCTTTGCTATACTCAATATTCCCATTTTTGTACCAAAATCAGCAGCCTCAAGCAAATCAGCGAACAGTAGGTCATTTAAGTTGTGCATCGGCAACTGAAGTTTGTAATTCGTATGACTATCAGAAGATAGCTCATATAGTATACCCTCCTCTTGCCATCTATTTATTTGCGCACCGATTTTAGCAGGATCTCCACTTTTAATGTCCTTAAATATTGCGTTCCTGCCGGTCCAACCATGCTTCAAATCAACGGTAATATAACTCCCTGTTATTGGCTTCGGTTGAACTACATGCCCACTTGGGAAAGCATATTCGCCACCGCTTAGTAGCCGCATATACATTTGGACCAATCGTTCTGGATGATTGAAGATTTCTTCATTGATAAGGGAATTTATTGTGCATGTTGGCATGGATAATTGCCTATGGGGTGTGAATAGGGAAGCTAATATGGCTTCGCTGGAGCTTAGTAGAGGCATTCTGCCCATTGACATGGCTTGGATGACGCTTGCCCCTTGATGTCCAAAAGAGGAGATATCTTTTACCTTATTTAGCTCGGATCGCGCTGGGCTTGGATTGAGCAAAAGCCTCTCACATATTTCATGCATTTGCGAACGCATATGCGTAACCTCAGGAATAAGACTGAACGGCGGTTGTGTAAAAAATGAATCTTGTTCTAAGAAAAACATTAATACTCGTACCTTGTGGGTATCAATATTGCCTTGTTGATCAAAACAATATCGTGCCATTTCATTTGAAATATTTTGCCAAACTTCACGTGCATTTTTTAAAGAAAGATTTTCTCTCGCATTATTAATGACCTCCCATGCATTTGCATCTACGGAATCCCTTTCTCCGAAAAATCCCCTAGTAATTCCACGCTCAAACGCTAGATGTATAGTAGCCAGAAGCTTAATTTCGTTTCTATGTGCGAGATTTGGCAAAGCTCTTTCATCGATTAGAGTTATCAAAAGGCCTGAATTAGAAGAGAGTAGTCCATCGGCTAAGGTTTTTGAATCTTCGGGTGATAATCGTGCCAATAGTTGCCCCTTAGTATTGGTGCCATTTGTTGCATCATTTCTAGTAAGCGTAGCCAAATTAGTGGCGATCCCAGCTCTTTGTAAGAGACGGAGCGCTTCGCTTGAGTTCAATTTGTCGATATTCCACTTGGAACAATTTGATATACGATCTGGCTTAGCTAAGTTATCTATAACAGATTTAAAAATTTTGCCATTCAATGTAGATTCGTCAAGTGCCCCAGGCGCATTTTCCAATCTTTCCAACATATCTCTTTGCTTTTCACTAAGTAGGCCGAAATTGAAAACTATATCACCTTTTTGCTCCCTAATAAAAGCATCGAAGCTAGGGGCAGGATCATTAAATGCATTTGCTTCTGCCCACGCTAAGAGTAGCATACAACATTTTTTAGCGTCACTTGATGATGAATTCATCCAATCGTCAGATATATTTTTACATGCTTCAGCCAGGCTTTTCAAAATTTCCTGCCCATTTTCCCCTGATCGTATTTGGCTCAATTTATCAAACAATGTCCCATCTTCAAAAGCTTCATATACCAGTTCCAGTTTTTGTTGTTCAGTCAACCTTCCCACATGTTCAAGTGTGCATTGAGACAAGTCTGTAGGTCTCGATGGTTGAGGTCCTTGTGGTGCCGCATGCTGAATACTACGACTTGAAAGGTCATCGGTGGTTCTTAACCTACTACCGGGCGCATTACCGGCAGCCTGAAATTGAGGATTTCCTGATGTCGACCTTAAGTCGGAATGAGAAGAACTTTCTTCCTCTTCTACTTGGTTTAATTGTAAATCATCACTTATTTTTTGTGCCATTTCTAGTCTCTTGGAGGGAGGAGCTTACAATTTTTTGACAAAAATGAAAGAGAAATATAAATTATTTTTTACATTTAATGACTGTAAACTTTTACGATGGAGACTTTCAATAAATAAAGGAGAAGTTATTTTTTGTAAGCTGCATTAAAGATCCTTTTTTTAAAAAGTTCAATGGGAATCAAAAAAAATTTACCCAAGTTAGCTTGGGTAGTGACGATGAAGCAGAGCATCGAAGCTGGTGAGTAACCAGAATTGGGATTAATAATTTTTGAAATTTCCTCCTTCAAAAATACGTAATAGGAAATTTTTGTGTAAATTGCCAAAAAAAGCTTGACTTGTCGAAGGCTGTAACTTAGGTATCTGGATACTTAAATTTAAAGAGAATAAAAATATGAATATAGCTAATGATGTTTATAAGACTAAATTTCAGTCTTTTAAAGAACAGGCCGAGGCAAAGTATTCCAAGGTATGTATCGCTGCAAAAAATGTATACGGTGAAATAGGTTCCCACTGTGATACCAATATGAAGGATGCTGAGCTATGGGCAAGGGAAGCATGGAACGTGGCTGAACCAATCGTTGTAAACTTGTGGAGTTTTTCAAAGTTTATTATTGTTAAGTTGCCTGTGTCGCTCGCCGTTGATTTTATAAAATTACTAATTCGTCTTAAGAAAAGTGAGTTCGTCTGCGAAATGGCTAAAAAATTTGCTAAATATACAGCAAAATTGTCAGAAAAACTTAGGCGCCTTTGGCAAGACGGCAAGCTCAAGCAAAATATTCTTTCGCTGGAAAATAAAATAGCAGAGTACGTATCAGAGTGCAAAGAAGCTGCTAAATGGGTTTATGAGTGCATTAAGTCTAGCCTAAAAAAGCAGACGGATGCGAATAACTAAGTCAGCAGCCAATAAAAAGGTTGCTAAATCGGCCACTAGACCAATCGCCGAGAAAGCAGCTAAAGAGCAACCATTAGATCGGCAATTAAAGCAACAAGAGCCAAGGCGGCTGCTAACAAGAAAGCCGCTAGGTCAGCTTAATTCAGAACGTGCAATTTTTATAGTCAAACTACTTGACAAAAGCGTATAAAGATTAGACCTAGAGAATGTATGGCATATTATACAACGGACTAAAAAGAGGGTGTTAAAATAGGAAAGCACGCACGGTGTAAAGGAAACGAGCGAAGCGTTTGGAGTGGGGTTAGGACCATATTCAAATGGAAGAAGAAGTTGAGAGAAACGGGGAATTTGGAACGAGCACCGCTGAACAGAAAATACAGGAAGTTAGATCTGGAAAAATTAGTGAAGTACGTGAAAGAACAGCCAAATGCCTATCAAAGGGAAATGGCCAGCGGATTTAAAGTGAGCACGAGTTGCATTGGCAAAGTGCTGAGAAAGCTAAAGATCACAGTGAAAAAAGACCAGGGCCTATAAAGAAGTGGACGAGGAGAAACGTGAGGAGTATGAGAGGGCAATGTCCGTGTACAAAAAGGAAAACATAGTTTACGTGGATGAGAGTGGAATCGATCGCCGTCTGCATAGGCGAAATGCCGGATCAGCAAAGGGAAAAAAGGTGTTTGGCTTTGTGGCTGGGAAGAAATTTCAGAGGACGAACATTGGCGCCGGGTATGCCGATGGCAATGTCCGTGTGCAAAAAGGAAGACATAGCCTATGTGGATGAAAGTGGAATCGATCGCCATCTGCATCGGCGAAATGCCAGATCAGCAAAGGGGAAAGAAGGTGTTTGGCTTTGTGACTGGGAAGAAATTTCAGAGGACGAACATTGTCGCCGGGTATGCC
>JAIRMI010000067.1 GCA_031258795.1 Puniceicoccales bacterium
AAACTTGACTATTTTAGAAAATTTTGCAGAAAATATATCATGATCGTGGATACAGTTAACAATATTCGAAGTAGTGGGGAGCTTTATGAAATATATTCTACCAAAGATAAGGCTTTTGAGCCTAATCCATTGCCCGATGATTTTAGGCCTGGAATCGATCGGGTACCGCCGCCCCAGGTTAATGTTTTTAGACTGCCAGAGCGGTCTTTTATCAAAAGTTTTAGATCATTGAAAGAATTTTTTACAGAAAACCCGGAAATGTTGCCGGATTGTTCCCTGGAAGGCTACTGTGAAATAACGAATGCCCTCTTACCTGGGAGCTATCATGTCATATGTAACGCCGAAGAATTCAAACAAAAGTACGCACGGTGGCCTAATGACCACGACGTTTCCTCCGTGCACGAGCCTCGCCTCGAGGATGATAAAGTTGTTTACTTTATAGTTCAAGGGGCAGCTTTTCCTTCGCGTATTACCATAAGCAAACCTTTTTACGGACCAGAGGCGAAAATTACCTGGACTCCATTGCCTCCTATCACAGTTCCAATGGGCAAACAAGTGTAAGATGTAAAGCTTTCGATTATGGCAAACTGATTACGCTATAGCCAAATGTAATTCTTTTACTATATCAAGATGCACCCCAATGGCGTTAGTCCATAAAATGGACTTCAGTTTGTTTCCATTTTACACGGAAAACGAATAGCGAATTTCATTTGGCCGCCGTAAATCTTAGACATGCCTGGACATTTTCTCTGTCGCTATATATATCTGTGATCTGGGAGCGGAAAGCTACAACATTCCTAAGTCCTGTACGTTCCTTGTTAAAAGACAAAGTACTTACTTGAATGAATTTAAATCTTGTAATATGTAAGCCATTTTGCTAAATTTAACCATCGGGTTTATATGAATGAAGCTTTAATATTAAGTGTAACCTCCAAGGCATTGATACTCGTCCTTATCCTATCTATGCCTCCAATTCTAGTGGCAACGTTCGTTGGACTGCTCGTCAGTTTGATACAAGCCTTGACTCAGGTACAGGAGCAAACCCTAGGCTTTGCAATCAAATTGATCTGTGTAACCATCGTCCTAGCCTTAACCACTTATTGGATTGGCGGAGAGCTGTTTTCCTACACGGAGTATTTGTTTAAGGATTTTCCATCAATAATAAAGTAAGGCGATGAATTTTCCCATCGAAGAAATCACCAATGTCCTGCTGCTGCTAGTGATAAGTGCCGTGCGATTGGCTGCCGTACTGTCTGTTGTTCCATTCTTTTCCAAACAATTTGTCGTCGGCACAGGCAGAAATGTGGTGATATTTGCGATGATTTTACCACTCCTGCCATTGCTCATTGCCCAGTTGCCAAACCATAGCTTAGACTTTTTGACCATATTGGGAGTCCTTGTAAAGGAGGTAATCATCGGAGTGACGCTGGGATTTGCGACGGGATTTATATTTTACGTAGCCGAGGGTGTTGGCTTTGTCGTCGATGTGCAGAGGGGATCTTCGATGGCCACGATATTCGACCCCATGGCCGGATCCCAAACTTCCCTGATGGGAAGCATACTTTTACAAATAATGTCGGCAATGTTCTTTTCAATGGGCGGCTTTTTGTTTCTTATGAGCATAATATACAAAACATATACGGCCTGGCCGGTATTTTTGTCCTGCCCCATCCCGAATGCCAGTTTCGCCCATTTTTTCGTGAACATGCTTGACCAAATTATGGAGGTCATGCTATGCCTGGCGGCACCCATACTGATAGTTTTGTTCTTAGCTGAATTTGGGCTCGGCATGGTTAACAGGTTTGCTCCCCAGTTGAACGTTTTTTTCCTCGCAATGCCCATTAAAAGTTGGCTATCAATGGCCTTTTTACTGATGTACATGAGTATAATTGGACATTTTTTCGTAAAATATTTTATGTACAACAGTAAGGTGTTGGAATTTCTGAATATTTTTAGTAAATGAGTAGTGAAAAAACAGAAATGCCTACCCCAAAGCGGTTGCGAGATGCGCGCAAAAAGGGGCAAGTCAGCAAAAGTACGGATGTCGTATCAACGGCGCTTCTCATTGGATTATACGCCTACATAGGGGCCGGTTGGAATTTCCACGTAAAGAATCTCATGCAACTGATGATTTTTCCCATTCAATATATGAGTTGCGACTTCAAAACGGCCCTTTCCCAAGTTGTGCCGGGAGTGCTTTCCAAAACATTTTTGACAATATTGCCAGTACTCGGCATAAGCATACTATTCGCCATCGCGGCAAATTGCGCCCAAATTGGGTTACTATTTGCTCCAGAAGTGGTTAAACCCGACTTCAAAAAAATTAATCCCATGGAAAAGCTGAAACACATTTTTTCCAAAAAAAACCTGTTCGAATTTTTAAAATCAACGCTGAAAATAATATTTCTCGGCATTCTTATTTATCTAGTAATAAAGCGTCTAATTCACGATTTATTGCTTTTACCATTCACCGAAATAAAGGGAACCTATGAAATTTTGGGCCCCATCATGCGCAGATTTGCTTATAATGTTATATTCGCTTACGTCGTCGTCGCAGCGCTCGACTTTATTTTTCAAAAGAGGGATTTTATGAAAAAGATGATGATGTCTAAAGATGAGGTGAAACGGGAATACAAAGAATCGGAGGGCGATCCTCAGATAAAATCCAAACGCAAACAACTCCACAGGGAAATGATAGAACAGGGTGGTGCTGCACAGAAAACCAAGCAATCCAGCGTATTAGTGACTAACCCTGAGCATATGGCCGTTGCCATATATTACAACATAAAATCCAAGGGACTGGCATTGCCAATCATTGTCGCAAAAGGGAAAGGGCATGTCGCGGAAGAGATGATCGAAATAGCAAAGCGAGCTGGCATCCCCATCATGAGAAACGTACCCCTTGCCCATTCACTCATGGATTCCGCGGAAATCATGCAATATATCCCAACCGAGCTCATAGAGCCGGTCGCCGAAGTTTTACGCTGGGTGTACGAGATGAAGGAACAACACGAACAGGGAATAGGCCTGGAAGGAGAAATGCAATAATTTCCGTTCATTTTTCCTTAAAAGCATACAATTAATTTTGTGATTGCAATTTTTGTGAAGGCCATGTTGCAAACCGAGCTTGCAAGAGTTATAAAATTCAACAGATAGCGAGGAATGGAAGTAGAGAAAAGCCAAAGGCAAGTGGAAATGGTAAATATAGAAGATCTGGTTCCGGAGGGATACGCATGTAGGAAGTTCATGACACTTCTGGATTTTGATGACATAGGCAA
>JAIRMI010000099.1 GCA_031258795.1 Puniceicoccales bacterium
GAATGGCAAAGCGCTGGCCCCTTTCCATGGCGATTGATTTCTGCAATTCAACCTCCACACCCAAATTATCTCCTGGCATGACCATCTCGGTACCCTCGGGGAGATGAACAACACCGGTAACATCAGCCGTACCGAAAAAGAACTGCGGGCGATATCCATTGAAAAATGGCGTATGCCTTCCGCCCTCATCCTTCGTCAGGACGTAAACTTCAGCTTTACCTCGCGTGTGCGGCCTAATTGACCCTGGCTTGGCTAAGACGTTACCCCTCGCAATTTCATTCTTTTCGACGCCGCGCAGCAAAATGCCAACATTGTCGCCGGCTTGCCCCTGATCCAATAGCTTGCGAAACATCTCAACGCCGGTACACGTTGTTTTGCGCGTCTCACCGAGGCCAACGATTTCGACTTCCTCGCCAACCTTTACGCATCCGCGCTCGACCCTGCCCGTCGCCACCGTACCACGACCGGTTATCGAGAACACATCTTCGACGGACATTAGGAACGGCTTATCGATGTCGCGAACCGGAATCGGAATGTCCCTATCAAGGGCGGCTAATAGCTCCTCAATTGCCTTGATTCCGTCAGGCTTGCCCTCCAACGCAGCCAAAGCTGACCCACGCACAACGGTAATGGAATCACCTTTGTATTCGTATTTATTTAGATGGTCGCGAATCTCCATCTCAACGAGATCAAGCAATTCGGCATCATCCAGCAAATCAACCTTATTTAAAAATACAACGATATTTGGGACGCCAACCTGGCGAGCTAGCAATATGTGTTCGCGCGTCTGCGGCATCGGACCATCGTAGGCACTCACAACCAGTATTGCGCCATCCATCTGCGCCGCGCCGGTGATCATGTTTTTGACGAAATCGGCATGTCCCGGGCAATCGACGTGGGCGTAGTGCCTCTGATCGCTCTCGTATTCAACGTGCGACACCGCGATCGTGACGGTCTTACTGGAATCGCGCACCGTTCCGCCCTTAGTTACGTCCGCGTATGACTTGAATTCCGCCAAACCCTTGTCGGACTGCACCTTCAACAACGCCGTTGTTAGTGTTGATTTTCCATGGTCAACGTGACCGATGGTACCGACATTGACGTGAGGCTTCGTTCTCGCGAATGTTTCTTTTGCCATTTTGTTCCTTTTTCTTTGTAAAATTTTAATAAACTGGAGCCCCCGAGCGGATTTGAACCGCCGACCTCATCCTTACCAAGGATGCGCTCTGCCAACTGAGCTACAAGGGCGCATGCCCAAAGCAATCCAAGAGAATCACCCGAAGACTAATTCGAAGCAATTTGCATTGACATGCGCAAACGTCAACATTTATTTCAAAAAACAAAATTGGCCACCATAGCCGTGGATTTCGCTTTTGCCTAAGCCAAGAATGAAGGCATAGCGGCAGGCATTGTGAAAAAAATGTCAATATATGGGCCAAAGCCACATGCACCAATCTTTGACTGGCTGTTATTTCACTGCGAAAAACAAAAATTTGACAAAAATACCTAAAAAGATATAATTCTCTTTCCAGAGATGGGAAAATTATTGGCACTATTAACATGGAAAATATTAATGTTATTGTGGCAGTGGATGATTTTATTTTAGGCGCCACTAATGAGGGCGTCGGCAGTGTGCTAGTACCACGACCAGGGCACTTTGATGGCAGACACTTAGTTGCGGGAGAGTCTCCCGAATTTCGAAGAGTTTTAAAACCGGCATGTCTCACGCGCAGCATGTCATCGAGATCTTTAGAAACTTTAAATACCATAACCGGATATGGCGATTATTTTAGGCAAGTAGCTTCCGCATTAATCACGAGGCTCAAAAAGTTTTCACTGGATTGAGAGAAAGAAGAGCGGGTAAAGCAATTTTAATACCTTCGAAAAGAACCATACAGATGATTGAATCTGGTCTGCAAAACCTATCTCCATCAGATTTGCTGTTGAAAACTCAATCCATGATAAACCTTTTTGCAAGTATAAAAGCAGGTTTGGCCGAAGTTGCACACTCCGTGAAATGTAAATTTCCTGATATTGAACTCGATATTCGAGGTTTAATACCTGAATTTTGTCCAATACTCGAGCAAACGGCCACATTGGCGATGAAGGAAATTGTCAATTCCTAGAAACATCTGCCTAGAATTTGATTGCCTGGTTTGTTTCGTTTCATAGAAGTCAAAACACGATGAAATATGAGGCTATCATTGGATTGGAAGTTCATGTGCAGGTAAAAACCAAATCAAAAATGTTTTCATCATGCATGTATAGGTATGGTGAAAGCCCGAACACACTGACCGACCCAACCGTGCTTGCTTTACCTGGAACATTGCCGACAATAAACGCCGAAGCAGTTCACCAAACGGTGAAAGCGGGCATGATTTTTGGCTGTGAAATTGCTGCAATTAGCAAATGGGACCGGAAAAATTATTTCTACCCAGATTGTCCTAAAAATTATCAAATTTCCCAGAACGACAATCCCCTATGTCACGGCGGAAGTGTTGAAATTGAGCTGGAAGGAGCAGCTAGAAACGTCATGGGTGAGCACAGAAATGTAAAGCTTAACCGAATTCATCTCGAAGAAGATGTTGGAAAGTTAACACACTTTGAAGACGAATCCCTCATTGATTACAATCGCGCTGGGGTTCCTCTCATAGAAATCGTGTCCGAACCGGACATTCATTCGGGGGCAGAAGCTTTTGCCTACCTGAATTCCTTACGCACGCACCTGGTGTATGCCGGAATATCCGATTGTGACATGGAAAAGGGGCAAATGCGATGCGATGCGAATGTCAGTATCCGCCCAGTTGGGCAAAGGGAACTGGGAACCAGGGTTGAATTGAAAAATTTAAATTCAATTTCCGGAGTAAAGCATGGAATTGAATACGAAATCCTCAGACAACAGAATGTTTTGGAAGGTGGGGGCGCTATCAGCCAGGAAACCCGTCGGTGGAACGCGGAAACCTGTATGACTACGCCCATGCGAACAAAGGAAACGGCCCACGATTACAGGTATTTCACCGACCCGGATCTAATGCCCGTAAAAATTTCCGATGAAATGAAAGTGGATATTTTAAGCAAGCTACCGGAAATGCCGTTTGTAAAACAGGAGCGTTTTTATTGGATGTATAATCTGCCCTATACGATCACCTCCGTGCTTTGTCCGGAGAAAATTTTAAGCGACTATTTCGAGGAGGCAGTAAAGTTTCATAGGGGACCCAGAACCATTGCAAATTTTATAACCAATGATCTTCTGCGAATGGCAGGCTCAATGCCACTGGAAAGTGTCTGCGCTAAAATAAGCCCGCAAAATTTGGCTGAATTGGCGAAGCTAGTGGACGATGTCGCCATATCAAAGCAGTCTGGCAAGGAGGTCTTCAATGAAATGTACGAAACGGGAGAATCTGCCGAGGCTCTTGTGGAAAAACATGGCCTGCGACAGAACACAGATATCGATGAACTCAAGGGAATTTGCAGAGGTGTTATCTGTGACAACCAAAAAGCAGTCAATGAATTCTTGGCGGGTAAAGATCAGGCCATCAACGTCCTCAAAGGGCAAGTAATAAAGGCTACTCATGGCAAAGCCAACCCCCAATTGGTGAACAGAATAATACGCGAACTGCTAAGCTTTTAAGGTATTGAAAATTAAGCAATCCAGCAATAAAACAAAGGTTAAGTTCATCAAAACAAAGAAAGGTGTACCCCTGGATTGCTTATATTCATTACTAATAATAATTGTCTGCCTTGCTGGCAATCTCGACCCGTTGGTACGCTTACAAAAAGGCCATGTTGCAACCCGAGCTTGCAAGAGTTGTAAAATTCAACAGATATAGTCATCTTACTTTAGAAAGGCATACTGAATAGCGTCGGAGAGAGAAAGGAAAGGTGGAGGATTTTTGTAGACGGACATTGCCC
>JAIRMI010000044.1 GCA_031258795.1 Puniceicoccales bacterium
AGGGAAAAAAGTGGATAGGACAAGAAAATGATAAAAGAAGCGTACAGGAGACACGACATAGCGGACAAGTTGTGGAACAAAATCGAAAGACTATAGTCATCTCACTCCAGAAAAGCATACTGAATAGCGTTGAAGAGAGAAGGAAAGAGGTGGAGGATGTGGGAGAGTTTCCGTTTGAGGTTAGCCTAGAATTTTTCGATGGGATTGAGGTCCGGAAAATAGGGAGGCATCTTACTTCAGAAAAGCATACTGAATAGCGTCGAAGAGGGAAGGGGTGGAGGATTTTTGTACGCGGACATTGCCCTCTCATACCCCTCACGTTTCTCCTCGTCCCGCTCTTTATATAGTCATCTTATTCCAGAAAAGCATACTGAATAGCGTCGAAGAGAGAGGGAAAGAGGTGGAGGATGTGGGAGAGTTTTCCTTTGAGGTTCGCCCAGAATTTTTCAATGGGATTGAGGTCCAGAGAGTAGGTAGTCATCCCACTCCAGAAAAGCACACCGAATAGCATCGGAGAGAGAAGGGAAAGAGGTGGAGGATATGGGAAAGTGTTCCTTTGAGGTTAGCCCAGAATTTTGAGGTCCGGAGAGTAGGGAGGCAGGTAAATTAGGGAACAGCCAACGGCTTCGATGGCCTCCCAATATGCCTTTCTCAAGCAAGATGACTATAACCTTTGGTCGAGGCATGTCAAGTTCTTCTTGGTCCGTTAATCTAACATATCGCCAGAATTCGGAAAAGAAAAGCGATTAGTTTCAACATCTTCTTTGAGTTTCTCCGTTTCCCTTTTTTTGAGCTCCTCAGTGCTAACTTTTGACGTAGAAATGGTTTTTGCTGAAAGGGCCCCCGTATTCTTTTTTCGGAAAAAATTTATAGTCCTATGGAACCATGATGATTTCTCTGTTTTTCCAGTTTCGCTGTTCTGATATACTTTTTTTACGTCCATGTTGCTCCTTTTACAAACTTTGTGGTAAAAAATTTTAGATAAAAGCCAAAAATCGTCAAGAAAAAACGACACAATGGTGAATTTTTAATCTGCCAATTAAAGTTTATGCTTCGATCTAACGGCACACAATGTCCGCAATTTTTACGGATAAAAGTTACATGTTTGCAGGCCACATATAGTTTTTAAGAGTCGCGATAATATCGCCTTTTTCGTCGATTAACTCAATTTTCCAAGTTTTAATTTTAGAAGCGTCGATTTTCTTTGAAGTTATCCCACAGTAAACCTCGGCGGTGAAAATTTTACGTTTATTTGGCAGCTTGAATTTAAATTTCTCTGGCACGAGGGAATGCCCTTCCAAAAGGGTAATATTCATAGTTAGGTCACTGGGCAGTTTGTTCAAAGGCCTATCAAAATTTACCACAAAGTACAAACCGGTACGCACATTTTCATTGTCGCGCACTATGCACCGCTGCCCCTTGCATTCTTTTCCACCATTGAAATATTCACCTATTCGGACAAAGTCACCGTGTTCGTGATGCTCAATGTTAACATTCACGATTTTCGCGTCATCAGCTCCGCTGTGCAAGGAATGTGAAATTTTATTGTTATGGGGAGAACAATGAACTAGTTGTTGGGAGCATAGCGCCAATAACACGAAAAAAAATGAGCGAAACATTGGAAGCAAATATCCTGAAAGAAGAGCAAGTTTCAATATTTTTGCTATGAATTTGCCGATAAATAGCTTGATGACTGCACTTGCGCCCATGCGCGACATAACCACGCGAGCATTTTGTGATCTGTTTTTACACTATGGCGAACCGGATTTGTACGTCACGGAATTTTTACGCGTTCACCTTTCTTCTTCCATCGATAGCAACATCGTGGCAATGCTAACTGATCGGCGAAGCGCACGTCCGGTCTTTGTCCAGCTTTTGGGACGCGAACCAAGTGAATTCATCAGGATTGCAAAGCTGATTTCCCGGTATCACGTCCACGGCATTGATCTAAATTTTGGATGCCCGGTACCAAAAATTCATAGAAAAGGTGTGGGTGGTGCCCTCTTGGAAGAACCGCAAACAATCGATAAAATTCTTTCCGAGCTCGAGCAAAGTTTGAAATTATCCGTATCGGTTAAAATTAGGATCGGCTTCAAAAATGACTCAATTTTCGAGAAAATCATCGATGTTTTAGCGCAACACAATTTGGATCACGTCACCATACACGCCCGTACGGTGCACGACTTATACCGTGAAGCGGTAAATTACAGCTATGTGGAGTTAGCAAAAAAAATGCTCCGCTGTAAAGTTTTTGCTAATGGAGACATAAATTCCTCACAGCAGGCCTGCAATGTAGCTGAGCAAACGCACTGCGATGGTGTCATGATAGGTCGAGCTGCGGTAAGAAATCCATTTATTTTTAGGCAGATTAGCGAATTGCGGATGACAGGGAGGTGCTTTATGCCGAAACTTCGAGACCTGTATCCATATGTGTTGCGGCTAATAGACATCACGGAAAAGACTACTTCCGATGAGAAAAAACAAGTGTGTTACATGAAAAAATATCTTAATTTTATCGGACAATGCGTGGATTGTGAAGGCAAGTTTTTGTACGCTGCCCGTCGGGCAACGAATAGGGCGGAATTGATCGCTGCCATCGATTTCCATATCAATGAGCGCGGAGATGAAATTTTCCATGGCATACCCCACAAAAATATTGTAGCAAGACCAAATTGTGAATGATCACAAGCAGCTTTTTATTGACTTATTGCCACCATTAGTTTACCGTAGAGCGCGTATCGTGAGATTGGTGAGTTCCACAGTTAATCGTTTCATCCCACTATTGGGCATCTTTACTTTTTGCTTACCTCTTGGTTTGCAGGCAAATTCAGAGGAGGCCATACCGATGGCAGCGCAAAAAGTGTTTGCCATTGGTGGGCAGAAGATTACCGATACAGTACTAACGGGCTGGATAATATCGCTACTGATAATAGTGGGCATCAGATTCATGCTTCGGGGTGGGCCACGGCTCATTCCAACGAGGGGCCAGGCTATTTTGGAAGGAGCAATATCAATGCTAAAGTCGCTAACAGAACCAATTGTGGGCAAACACATGTTCAAGTACGTGTTCCCCATGCTGATTGGCTATTTTATTTTCATACTAGTCAATAATTTCAGCGGACTTTTCCCCGGCGTGGGCTCCATTGCCATAATGGACGGCGAGACTCCAAAATTTCTCATTAGACCGGCAAATTCTGATCTCAACACGACTCTGGCTCTTGCCCTAGTTTCACTCTTTGGCTGGGCGTATTTTACGCTTAGATACGCCGGGCCACGGGCAGTTTTTCACGAAATATTCGGCAATAAGGCTGATAAAAACGAAATTCCCAGATTTATTTACATGCTTTTGTTCTTGGTTTTCTTTGCCGTTGGGTTTATCGAATGCTTGTCCATACTGTTCCGCGTCGTATCGCTATCATTCAGGTTATATGGGAATGCCTTTGGCGGCGAGACATTACTTCATCACATGATAGCGTTGAGCGAGGGTCTGCAAAACTACTCCGTCGCCAGGTGGTTAGGGCTCATGATTCCGTTGCCTTTTTATTTGATGGAATTTTTAGTTGCCATCATACAAGCATCAGTATTTACGCTTCTCGTGTCAGTATATGTAGGGATCATAAGTAACGAAGGCGAAGAACGGGAGTCTCAGGTAGTAACAATTTAACAAAAAAAAGGAATAATATGATCGGAATTTTAGCAGAAGTGACTAAAGGCGTTTGCACTGGGGTAGTGCAGGCCATAGGGTGTTTCATCTCCGGTTTGGGGGTGATGATGATTGGCATGAGAGCCGTTGAAGCCGTTGGTCGCAATCCGGGAGCAGCAGGAAAACTGCTCGTCCAATCTATATTGGGCATGGCGTTAGCAGAAGCTATTACTTTTTACGTGCTATTCTTAGCGTAAGGACGGAATGCAGGCGGGAATGAGTGACAACGGCTTCATCGTTCTTCTCGATAAATTCGGAATCGATGTCCCATTGCTATGCATACAGATGGTGAATTTTGTGCTTGTAGCATATCTGCTATACAGGTTTGGGATTCGCAGTGTTTTACGTGTAATGGAGGAACGGAACAAACGCATTTCCGATGGTTTGGAGTACGCCAAAAAGATGGAAGCCGAACTGGGCAATATCGAAACAAAGCGTTCAGAATTGATTTCCGAAGCCAGCTCCCAAGCCGATAAAATTATTAGTTCGGCCAAGGATCTAGCCACCGAGCTTGCCGATAAGCAACGCGTGGAAAGCAAAAAGATGGCGGAAGAGATGTTTGCCAAAGCCCAAGCGGACATTGCCACCGAGCGTAAAGTTGCCTTTGCTGGCTTAAAGGGTGAGCTCAAAGATTTAGTCATAGAAGCAACCCAATGCGCTTTGCAAAGGGAATTGTCGGATGTTGAAAAATCCAAATACAGCCAATATGCGGCTGAAGTATTGATGAAAACGGCTTAGTGATGAAAGTAAATTTTAAAGCAAAAACATTTGCCAAGAAGCTATTGCATATTTCCTGTGATGGCGAGGGGTTATTGCAAGAAGACAAAATTAGGGCAGTCATCGGCTCTCTGCCGCAAAAATATGATACCCTGGCTATTTTAAAGGAGTACTATGTTTTGGTCTCGCGGGAGATTTTCAAACAAACGATGCTAATAAGCTCGCCCACGGAGGTAAGTTTTGATATTGTGGAAAGCTTGAGGAATTACTTTGAACAAACACTTGGACGAAAATTTGCTCCCAAAGTTTCCATAGACAACGCTCTCATTGCTGGAATGCGAGTACAAGCCGGTGATCGCATATTTGAAAAGTCAATCGCAAGTACCCTAGAGGTGTTGCGTGCAATGGCGTAAATTACATTTTCAACTTATCTTCGATGGCCCTAACCCTATTTAGGAGCTTCGGTAGTCGTTTGCGGCAAGCAAGAAACTTGTTTGCCTCGGAGTATGGCATCGCCGGTGAGTCGCGCAAAAAGGAGCCTGGTTTACAGCTCGATACGAGGCCACTTTGCGCCGCAATCATGCTGCCATCACCGATGTGTATGTGCCCCGCAGCACCGGACTGGCCACCGATTATGACATAATTTCCGATGGTTGTACTTCCGGAAATCCCAACTTGGGAAACTATGAGGCATCCCTCTCCGATGACGACATTGTGTGCAATCTGAACAAGATTATCTATTTTTGTGCCCGTACCAATTCGCGTCGAACTAAACCGTGCCCGGTCAATCGTCGTATTAGCCCCAACTTCAACGTCATCTTCTAGGATAACATTTCCTATTTGGGGCATCTTTTTATGGATGCCATTTTCGGTTTCATATCCAAAACCATCCGAACCTATGACAACCCCGGAATAGAGGATGACATTTTTGCCTATGATACAGAATGACATTACTTTTACACCAACATGCAGCTTGGAATTATTTCCAATGGTTACGCCTTGGCCTATATAACAACCGGCATCCAATATTACGTCATCTCCAATTTCCACATCGTTTTCCACTACGACGTGCGGACCAACGTAAACATTTCGCCCAAATCTGGCTGAGCTTGAAATTACGGCACTTGCATGAACGCCGGCACGTTTTTTCGGCAAATATTTTTGCTCAATGTCTCCGCAAAGCAAACCAAGAGCAAGGGATGGATTCTTGCAAATCATAAAAACTTGATTTTCCTGTGGTTGCAGGTTGATATCTTCGCCTATGAGCACAATGGACGCCTTAGTTGTTCCCAATTGCCCGCGATACTTTCTGTTTCCCAGAAACGATAGATCCGAACTTAGAGCTTCCGGCAGCGATTTTATTCCGCTTATCGCACAATCAGTAGCGCCAACAACCTTTATGGGTGAAACTATGGAAGCAATTTCTTCCGCTGAATATTTTATGCTGATCATAAAAAAATCCTGCAGACGGGAGGTCCACAGGACAATAGTAAAATTTACGAATTAACTCTTTTGGCTGTTCAATTTCGCGATAACCAAGTCACTTATGTCCAGTGATTCATCCACGTAAACCGCTGAAGTAAACTTGTTCAAGACAACGTCTGCTTTCTTTTCTTTGGCGACCTCCGCTACTGCCACTTCCAGATCCTTAACTTGCTCAGCAACCTCCCCTTGACGACGTTCGGTGAATCTCTTATTCAAATCCTGGCGAAGTTGGGAAAATTCTAGGTCTTTTTTCTTCAGATCTTCGGTTTTAGCTGCTGCATCTGCTTTGAATTTATTGCGGGCCGTATCCGTTAGCGCGTCATTGTCAGCCTTAGCTTGAAGATCTTTAATTTCCTCGTTGATCTTCATCACTTCGTCGTACAGCTCCCTCAACTCCTTATCAGCCGCTGCCACTGCCTCATTATACGCCGCTTGAACCTTTTTAGCCTTTTCAAAATTGTCGAAAACTTTCTGCACATCAACGGATAAAATTTTCGTAGAACCCGGCCACGCAGCTGCACTAGTTACCAACGCACAACTGGACAACAATATACCAATAAGTTTTTTCATAATATTCGTACCATATTAAAATTAAAGTATAGCGCAGTATTAGGCTCGGTTCCAACAATGCAATGAAAATTTTACAAATGTTGCAAAAATAATTTTTTTTATAAAACAAATAACATTTTCCTTGACCGTTCCCGCGCTAAAAGCTATGCTTTCCTTAATCTGAGAAGGGGAAGTTTATATAGGAGCGTAATCGATGGATAAGTTTTCTTTAATTTTACATGACTTTGCAAACAAGATAAATTTGGTGGGACTGAAGATTGACCCATCGGGCTATTGCTGTTTGGATGTGGATAACGGCATGCTTGTCCATCTGAAATACGATAGCAAGAGAGACGGCATGATATTTATTTCCGAAATCGGAGAAGTTCCCCAAATTAACCGCAGTGCGATTCTGAGGTATTTGTTGAGGATGAACGATAATAGAGAAGAAACTAAGGGCATGACCCTTTCCTTTAACGCAGAAAGTGGCAAAGCTGCTCTCGGCTATCAGTATCCTCTGCGATTTTTAACCGATGCCGGCTTTGAAGAGTTTTTCAAATTATTTTTAGACGAGGTCGAAAGGTGGATGAAGCGTATAACAACCTTTATGCAAGGCGAAATACCCGAAGGCGAAGAAGCTTCCGGTTCCGCAGCATCCCAAGAATATTCTTCCTCATCGAGCGGCCCACAGTTCATGATAGGAGCCTAACCTAAAAATAAAAAGAGGGAAGGACGCGTCAGTTAATTGCTGCTAGGTGGCAAGGGTTTGTTCTGCGCTAGCTTATCCGGTAGAGCAGAGTTGGGGATGTTTACCAAAATTTTGCAAAAACTGACAAAAAGAGAGACGAATGTTCCCATGATTGACGGGCTCCATTAAAGGTTCACAGGATGGCAGCAAGCCTGGGCAAAGGGGGCTTCACCGCGGCACATCGGCGAACCCAAGGAGGACTTAACAGCAAGTTGCACGCTCTCTGCGATGCTTCCGGGCAGCCGGTGAGGTTGCTCTTGGCCACTTGGAACGTCAATGACATAGTTGGCGCCGGAGAATCCCTGAAAGACTTACAGGACAGTGGCGAGCCTAAAAAAAGTGGGTCTTCGCCGCGGCACATCGGGCGAACCAAAGGAGGGTTTGGTAGCAAGCTAAATCGAAAACATGTTCCGTAGATTGAAGGATTGGCACCGCACCCCACATTGGGCGCCAAAGGTGGACTCGGCAGCAAATTGTACGCCCCTATGATCGCTGTGCCCACACCTTCTTCTCTTCCATTTGCATCGCCTGCTCCTTCCTCTTTTATTTGAATTTATGAGTCCTGACCCTAGAGAGAAAATTTCACTCTAGCTAGAACAAGAAATCAAAAGATTTCTTAGGTGCTACCTTGGGAATTTTGTTCGGTATCTTCTTCGACACCAAAATTGTCGAACATGTTGCTCAAGCTTACTATAGTCAAATTACTTGAGAAAAGCGCATAAAGATTATACCTAGAGAATGTATGGTATACTGCACAACGGATTTGAGAAAGAAGGTGTTAAAATAGGAAAGCACGCACAGTGTAAAAGAAACGAGCGAGGCATTTGGAGTAAGTGAGCGTGCGATATTTGCATGGAAGAAGAAGTTGAGGGAAACGGGGAATCTAGAGCGTGTACCGCTGAACAGAAAATACAGGAAGTTAGATCCGGAAAAGCTAGCAAAGTACGTGGAGGAGCAGCCGAATGCCTATCAAAGGGAAATGGCCAGCGAATTTAAAGTGAGCACGAGCTGCATTGGCAAAGTGATGAGAAAGCTGAAGATCACAGTAAAAAAAGACCAGGGTATATAAAGAGCGGGAGGCCATCGAAGCGGCCGGCTGTTCCCTAATTTACCTGCCTCCCTACTCTCCGGACCTCAATCCCATCGAAAAATTCTGGGCGAACCTCGAAGGAACACTAGCCGACATCCTCCACC
>JAIRMI010000084.1 GCA_031258795.1 Puniceicoccales bacterium
TGCTCCTTAACCTGCTCGCTAAGACTATTCACCCCATCTCTCAATTCTTTAACTTTGCCTAAGGCTTTCCTGGTTTCAGCAAAAGACTCTCGCACATGGCGGATCAAAAGTGAGACAGAAGCAGCAAATATAACCGCAGCAATTATCGCAGTAAATGGAGCTATGCCAAACCCCACCGTAGCTACCATTGCTAATGCCGACACAACGACAGCTAGAATTTCCAGTTTAATTTTTGAAGGAATATAAGCTTGATCATCAGTGGAACTTTGACCAGCGGCAGCACCAACTTGATCAGTAACAGTCTTTGTATCCCTCGTTCCCATTCCCGCTTCGCCTGGCGTCGGAGATGGACAACGACTTCTAGGGGACCTTCTTGGCATCCCGCTATTTTCAGGTAAGGAAAGCGTTTCCTGCCTTTGCCCCAATACTCCAATATTTGCTCCACTCACTTGGGACGGATCAACAGAAACCCGACTATTTTCCCCTGCCGAACCTGCCCTTCTACTCATCTATTCTTCTCCTTTTGGACTAAAGCTGAAATTCTATGTTAGCAAAATTTTCGCTTTTGTCGATACATATTCTTACGTTTCTTTCGATTTCTTGCCAGAAGCAGCCCTGCTCTTCGATAAATTCAACGAAACAACCCCAGCGGACAAATATTGACTTGCTCATAGGCGCTACGCAATTAGGTTTGGCAAAATGACGAACACTCACACCAATACGGCTATCGGAACGGATATCGTGGAAGTGGGGAGATTGCATGCAGCTGTTAAAAGATTTGGAGATGTATTTTTGTCGAAAATATTTACAGAAGATGAATTGGCTTATTGCTTTGGCTTATCCATGAGCTACTGTTCCTTGGCTGTTCGATTTGCGGCCAAGGAAGCCTTTTCAAAGGCACTTGGCATTGGCATTGGCATTGGAAGTCCAATGAAATGGAATGACGTTTCTGTGCAAAACCATTCATCGGGGGCACCGGAAATAGCCCTATCCGCTAAAGCAAAGGATCTCATGAAACGGTGCGGCTTCAAATTTGCCAAAGTGTCCCTTTCTCATACCAAAACACTTGCCCAAGCCGTCGTCATCCTTACTAACTAGAAACATAAATTATGTTCGAATCCATAGCTGAAAAAATCGCCAGCGCGTTCAAAAATCTGCGAGGACTGGGAAAGATAACGGAAAGAAATATCTCCGAAGAGCTGCGTATCCTGAAGTCTGCTCTCATAGACGGAGACGTCAATGTGAACGTTGTCGAAACGTTTATCGCAAATGTTAAAACTAAGTCTCTCGGCCAAAAAGTGCTAGCTAAAATTGCCCCCGAGCAGCAGATAGTTAAGATCATCCACGATGAAATCACGGCATTGCTTGGATCGGAGGACAATGAAAATTTTACAACAAAGAAACCAATAAAGATACTTTTGGCCGGACTGCACGGTGCGGGAAAAACGACAACGGCGGCCAAGCTCGCTTTGTTTTTAAAAAATCAGGGATATTCGCCTCTACTCGTAGCATGCGATGTTCAGCGACCGGCAGCCATAGATCAGTTGGAAATTCTCGCCCAAGAAAATAGCTTGCAATTCTTCTGTGAAAGGGACGCTAAGGATGTTTCACGCATTGCTAGACATGCTCTGGAAGCTGCTTCCAATAGGGGCAACGATGCGGTGATTTTCGACACGGCGGGGAGGCTGCAAATCGACGACGTGCTGATAGATGAGATAAAGATTCTCAAAAAAATCGTGTCTCCCGATGAAAGCTTGCTCGTCGTTGACGGCGCCATTGGCCAGGAAGCCGCAAATGTTGCCAAAGTTTTCAACGATGCTCTGAATTTAACGGGCATAATCTTGACAAAACTTGATGGTGATGCTCGCGGCGGAGCAGCACTATCGATGAAAGGAGTAACCGGTGTTCCCATAAGATTGATCGGCACCGGTGAGAGGATGGCGGACCTTGAACTATTTCGACCGAAGCGTATGGCTCAGCGAATCCTCGGCATGGGAGATGTGGTCTCCCTCGTTGAAAAAGCCCAGCAGCAGGTGGACGAAAAGCAACGCCAATCAATGTCAGAGAAAATAAAAAAAGCGCAGTTCGATTTCGAAGATTTCCTTCAGAGCATAGAGCAAATGCAAAAACTCGGACCAATGTCTGCCATAATGAAAATGCTCCCCAATGCTCTATCTGGGAACATGTCGGACCGTGACAGCGACCAAATCAAACAAATTAAAGCAATCATACAATCAATGACAATCCAAGAACGGAGAAAACCCGGCATTATCGATCAACATCGACGCATGCGCATAGCAAGGGGTGCCGGCGTTGAAATGAAAGATGTAAATGCCCTACTAAAGCAATTTGCTCAGATGCAAAAAATGATGAAGTCCTTCAAAGGAGAAAAGGGAAAGAAAAATATGCAGGCGTTAGCTGCACAGTTCGGAATGTTTCCCAAACCGTGAAAAAAAACTTGACGAAGGGCGTGAAATACAATGTGCTGACTGGCACAATATTGGCTATGTGGCGGAATCTATTATACTCTGTGGAGTTTTTCAAAAAATGTAGGATTGGTTAAGTTGGCACAATGATATTTATTTTAATGTTAGCAACAATGGGTGCTTTGTTCATGGCGTTTAATAATGGCGCAAACGATGTCGCCAACGCCTTTGCTGCTGCTGTCGGATCAAAAGCCATTAAGTTAAAACATGCCCTCCTAATCGCAGCTATTCTCAACTTAGCGGGAGCTGTTTTGCTTGGTGGCAATGTTTCCAGCACGCTGATCGACAGAGTCATATATACTGGAACATTTAACGATACACAAGGCTATATCGTTGGCATGATATCTTGCCTGATCGCAGCGGGATGTTTCGTTTTATTATCCACCCATACGGGACTGCCAGTTAGCTCGACACATTCCATCGTCGGCAGCATAATGGGAATCGCACTTGCCCTGGGAGGCGTGCATTCGATAAATTGGAAGTTTGTAGCCATTTTAACTATATCCTGGATATGCACACCTTTCATAACGGCAGCATTTGCGTTGACCATAATCAAGCTGGTAAGAGCGGTAATCTTTAATAGGGGAACTGATCAAATATTAAAGCGAACATGCCACTGGGTACCGGCACTTGGATGCATAGCGTTGACCATAGTGGCCGTAGCCATAGAGCGGGGAACGGCCCTACAAAAATATCTGGCAAAAGTAAAGTATTTGAAATTCTATTTCGCCTTTCTTATACTGCCGGCAATGTACTACATTTTGCACATCGTCGCTAGGCAAATTTCAAAACTTTCCGAAGAAACGGAGCAGGGTGCGGAAAGAATTTTTCGCCGATTTCAGGCCGGGCTATCATGTTTAGTTGGCTTTGCAATCGGTTCCAATGATGTGGCCAACAGCATAACCCCCGTTCTTGCCATATACTTTGTGATGAAAAACAATGGCATACCGGAAGCCTTTAATTCTGCGGCCCCAGTTTGGATATTGGCCATCGGCGGCTTGGGCATGTCCGCAGGCGTACTCATGCTTGGCCACAAGGTGATATATACCATGGGGCATAAAATTACCCTTTTGACGAGCTCCCGTGGATTTAGCGTGGATTTTTCCATTGCGACTACCGTAACACTATCATCCATGCTCGGCATCCCGGTCAGTTCCACCCATGCCGCGACCGGCGCCGTAATTGGAGTCGGTTTAGAGCGTGGCCTTAAAGGTCTAAACTTTGTCCTGCTTGCTAAAATTTTTCTCACCTGGATCGTCACGGTACCCATGGCCGCGCTTCTAACAATCATCGTGTTTGGATTCTTGAACACATTGGTCTCAGCGATATTGTGATAGGGCCGATGAAATGTGCCGAAGTATTTACCCTAACATGGGCAAATAAGCCTCTACTCTACGCAATCCCCCAGCATCTACAAAATTGCGTGAAGGAAGGCATGCTTGTGGAGGTTCCCTTTGGTAAAAAATCGCAGTACGGGCTCATAGGTAAATTTGTTAAAAGCCCTACAAGCACACCTTTCGAAATAAAGGAAATTTCAAAGATTCTCTATGATCAGTCCCTTTTTGCGGGGGATATACTCAAATTGATCAGGTGGATCTCGTACTATTACGTCGCCAGCATAAAAAGCGTGGCGGAAGCCGTCATTCCAACAGCTATCAGGAAGCTTACAAACCCAAAAATTAGCACAAAAGTTTCCCTTGCTCGGGTATTATCCGAAAGTGAAATAAGTACACTAAAGTCCCGTTCGCCGAAGCAATGGGAAATCTATGGCCAATTACTAACCGGAATCAGCCTCAACAGGAGTGTAATCCTGAAACGTTGTTCGCTGTCCGCCTTAAAAGCCCTTATAGACAAGGGCATCGTAAGGGAAAATTTTGAACCCATAAGCAGGATTGATTACCGCGACAAGTTTGGCCACGATGACCCTAAGAAGCAAAACATCGAGCTCACCGAAGAGCAGACCAGCGCGGTAAAAAGTATTTGTTCTTCTCTGGACAGCGGCAAATTTAAAACCCACCTCCTCTACGGAGTAACCGGCTCCGGCAAAACGGAAGTTTACATCAAGGCCATTGATCACGCGCTTGCCCTCGGCGGTGACGTGATCATGCTCGTCCCCGAACTCGCTCTAACACCACAAACGGTGGGTAGGATACGCAGCGGGCTCGCTCCTATGGGCAATGCGGGCATGTCTTTTGATCCCAAAGTGCTGGTTTGGCATAGCGGCCTGTCGGAGGGAGAACGGCGGGATGCCTGGCTTGCCCTTTCAAAAGGCGATGCTAGGATAGTTATCGGTGCACGCTCAGCCATATTTGCTCCTCTGAAAAATGTGAAACTTATCATTGTCGATGAAGAGCATGAACCGACCTACAAACAATCGGAAGCGCCGCGATACCACGCCCGCGATGTAGCTGTATATCGGGCAAAATTGAACGACACGGCCTGCGTGCTTGGCTCGGCAACACCTTCCCTTGAATCTATTTTCAATGTCCAAACAAAAAAATATCATCTCAATTTGCTCGCAAGCAGGGTTGATGGCAGTGTGCTTCCGATCATTGAAGTTGTCGACATGCGCGACGAAAATCCTCGCAACATAATATCGGACGCACTTCACGCGCTCATCGAAGACAGACTGTCCAAGGAAGAACAGGTAATTTTGTTCCTAAACAGACGGGGGTACGCTACGATTGTGCTTTGCAAGCAATGCAACTACGTTGCGCAGTGCCCGCGGTGCAGCATGTCTCTCACCTATCACCGGGACAAGGGACATATGCTCTGCCATCTATGCGGATATGCTGAACCTTTGCCCGCTCGCTGTCCAATCTGCGGCAATTTCGACATAGTTCAGCATGGCCTGGGCTCTCAAAAACTAGAAGAAGTCACGGTGAAACAGTTTCCAAGGGCGCGGGTAGCGAGGATCGATTCGGATATAATGACGAACAAAAACAATTTCAAACGGGTATTGGATAATTTCAGGCAATGCAAGATTGATATCCTAATAGGCACCCAAATGATTGCCAAAGGTCTGGATTTTCCTAATGTGTCTCTGGTCGGAATCGTAGACATCGATGGGACCATAAACTTTCCCGATTTTCGATCCGCGGAACGGGCGTTTCAGCTCATTGTACAAGTATCCGGGCGAGCAGGCCGTGGCAGCAAACTTGGACACGTCATCGTACAGACTCGGAATCCGCAATCGTATATAATTCAGCTGGCTAAAGCAAACAGATTTGAGGATTTTGCAGCGTTAGAATTGGCAAATCGCGGAGAATTCATGTATCCTCCGCACAGGCACTTGATTAGAATTGTACTTACATGTGCTAGCGAAAATATGGCAAAAATGTATGCCTTTGAGCTTCAAAATCACATAAAACAATGCTGCCAAGCCGCTGAAATTAAAGTACCAACGCCATCAATTTTGGCAAAAATTAACGAAAAATTTAGGTACACAATCGTGGTTTTTTCAACTAAACCATCGCTAGATGGAGCCCAAATAGGCGAAGCGGTGAACGCATTCAAGCATCCAAAGGCCGTGGAAATAATTATTGACGTGGATCCAATGGATTTGGTTTAGGAATTTTCACGGATAGCCAATTCCAAGGTTGTAACCGCCGCTTCCGGCTCAACATCTTTAGCTAGACAATCATTGTTTCTGTAAACATTTACCCTGCCGCTGGGCAACCCTACGATCGCATAATCCGCGTCGCGAGCCTCTCCCAATCCATTGACTATGCATCCCATGATGGCGATTTTCATGGTACGAGCACACTCCAGCTTTCCAATCTTTTCCCTTGATATCTCGAGAACGCGTTGCATGTCATAGCTTGTACGTCCACAGGAAGGGCATGCCACAAATTCCGCTGCGAATCTGCGCACGCCAGTTGCTTGCAAAATATCGCGAGCAACCTGAATTTCCTTCATTGGATCCTCGCTCAGGGACACCCGAATGGTATCACCAATTCCATCGAGAAGCAGGCTACCGATTCCAATCGCGGACTTAATGCGGGCATACTGACCGTTCCCAGCCTCCGTAACCCCAAGGTGCAGTGGATAATCTAGGCCAAATCTATCCATTTCTCCGCACGCCAAACGGCAAGCTTCGACCATTAACTCCACATTGCTCGCTTTGAATGAAAGAACCAAATCGTGAAAATTTACACGGTTTGCTGCCACTATGCATTCGTAGGCACTCTCCCACATGCCTCGCGCCGTGTTTCCGTATTTTTTTAGCATACGCTCGGAGAGCGAACCTCCGTTTATTCCGATTCTTACGGGAACATTGGCCAACTTGGCTTTCTCAAAAAATTTGGAAAATTTATCCAGTGCCAAACTTCGCATGTCATCGAAAGATTTGCCAAATTTTTCGGCAAAATTACCGGCGTTTATGCGAACTTTATCAGCAACACCCAAGCAATCGTAGGCAATCCTAGATGAAAAGTGCACATCGGCAACCAGCGGAATGTTTACATTTTGCGAACGCAATTTGCTTTTTATTTTCTCGAGGGAAATAACATCCGTCGGCTTCGGGACTGCCAAACGCACGATTTCGCAACCAACAGAACATAGCCCCAAAATCTGGCGCACATTGCCATTAATATCTTCGATGGGAACATTTACCATCGACTGTATGCTCACCAGATGAGAGCCTCCAATGCCAACTTGACCGACAAACACGCTGCGAGACCGCCTTCTCAATTCATAACCTCAACCTCGCCTGCCGGGAATACTCGTCTTCTAATTTGTTATTGGCAACCCAACGCTTAACGTCAAAAAAGCTGACATATGTTAGTAATCCGAATAAAATAAACAAAAATATGCTCTGCAGTATGCCAAAAATTTTAGTCACATATTTCTTTCCCGTAGCCCTCTCTATGACAGACACAACCACACATCCACCATCTAACACGGGCAATGGCAACATGTTAAATATGGCAAGATTTATATTTATAGCGATGACAAACCATAGCAGTAAGCGGATATCTGCTTTGGAAAAGGAATGCAATGTCCTGATAAGTCCCGTCGGCCCCGATAGATGTTTTACAAAAATATCAGAATTTCTGTTCAACAAACTCCCAAATGCTTGGCAGGTCTTAGTTAGCACATCTTTTATTTGTTTAGACGGTGGCTTATATAGCATTACGGTAATGTTTTTCAACTCAACCCCCATAACATTTGTATATACCGCAGGAACCAAACGCACCTGAGCTTCGGGAATAACGACGTCGACGGACATATCCGATTTTAGCACTGTTAACGTATTTGCTCCATAGCGGTTTATTCTACGGGCGACATCGCACAGATTGTGGCAATCGAAACCATTGATTCTAACTACCTCGAGGCCGTCGTAGAGGTTATACTTTTGCAAATCTTCTCCCGTTTCTGAAAACAGCAATAATTTTCCATTGCTACTTTCTTCAATCGAACTTTTGCTAACATTTTCGGGATAAAATGGAATTACATCCATGGCAATATCTTCAAAATTCAAGACCACGTAGGGCTTTTCCACCGCCATCGGCACCGTGCTCACCCAACCAATAACATTCGCTCCATTGCGGAAAACTTCAAGCTTAACACTTATGTGATTGCTGACAAATTCGCGCAAAGAAATACTATGCAAAACATTCACGTCGTTGACCTTCAAAATTCGATCACCTACTTTGATATTCCTATTCTTCTGCTCGCTTAAAAGCTTCTCGACTACCAATTCCTGCTTGGGAAGAATCCCTACGGCACGCAATTTGTTGGCCCCATTTTTGCTTATCAGCACTGGTCTAAGATCCAAATCGAGATACCTGTTCTTCCTAATAATTTTCATGGACGACTTAGCTCTACCAAATATGTCCCTACTTACTCCCAAAGCGATCAGACGCTGGATATCGTCAAAGTTGTTCACGGCAAATCCGTCAATTGAAACAATTTCGTCACCAACTTCAAGGCCTCCAAGCCTGGCTGGCGATGTGACAATTTCTCCACTGTCAAGGGTCAAAGTTCTCTCCACGTATCCAACCGTGCGGCTAAGTGAACTACTGTCCACCGGCAAACCACTACGCCACAGAACGCAGCTTAAAAATATCGCAAACAGCACATTGGCAATAGGCCCCATGATGGCAACGATGACTTTGTCGGTGCAAGTCGCAGACTTCAGACCTTCCGGTAACTTGAATTTTCCCTCAATTTCATTTAAATCGGCCAACTGTGGCAGCGAAACATAGCCCCCAAGGGGCAGTAAAGACAGGCGAAATTCCGTCTCTCCGATCTTCTTCTTCCACAAAGCGGGGCCGAAGCCTATGGAAAATCTAGGAACATATAAACCGCGCACCTTTGCTGCCAAATAATGTCCAAATTCGTGTACAACTATGGACCCACAGAAAAATATTATGACCAAAAATATAGGCCAAATCACGCTAAAAATCTGCTTTAACACAATTTCGAATCAGGTACATTAACACATGCAAGGTAATATTTGTGTAGCACGCCGCTAGCACATCATCCAAAACAATTCCCAGCCCACTGCGAAACCTTTCACACTTTCTTATTCCCCAAGGCTTTAGGATATCAAACAAACGAAAAATTAAAAAACCAATCAAAAATGCAATTATACTGCTTCGTTTCAGGAATAAAAAACACAGCGGCATGGCAGCAAATTCATCCAAAATCACACAGGACGGATCCTTTGTCCCCATAGCACGTTCCGCCGCTGAACAAGCGCAAATTGCAAATAACACCAACCCTCCACTGATTAATAAAATTGTGAGACGATCGCAAAATTTGAACAACAAGTAAGCAAACAACGTACCAATGAACGCTCCCATGGTTCCCGGCATGAAACGACTATACCCTATTTTTCCCAAAGTGGCAACATTTGTCAAAATTTTATCCATTTAAGCTAATCCACGAGTAAATATCGATACCGCACTGTGTAAATTACCCCTGACTTAATCGTTAGATAAGTTGCGTACAGGAAAAGCACCATACCCACTGTATAAACAAGATGCGACATCCAAAGAGGTATAAGACAGTTAAAATCGAGCAAAATGGCATTCCATAGTAGCAAAAAACCGGTGGAAACTATTTGCAAGACGGTTTTTACTTTTCCTTCCCTACTGGCAGCAAGAACCACATTTTGCTTTGCGGCAACGAGGCGAATACCCGTTACAAGAAATTCGCGCCCCACGATCAATAGGACAAAAAACAAAGTCCAGTGAGGCAAAATATTTAGAGCGAGCATCATGATAAACATTCCCACCATGAAAATTTTATCAATCAGCGCGTCGATGAACGCTCCCAGAGTCGATGTAATTTTATATTTTCTTGCGAGGTGGCCGTCTAACCAGTCGGTCCAGCTCGTAAAAACAAAAAGCGCAAACCCCACAGTTGCACTACCGATGAAGTGAAAATACACAAAAAATGCCACAACAAACAGCAATGGAATGCGCGACAAAGTTATCCAGTTTGCTAAATTCATTCCTTGACGTCATCAGAGAATCCACAAAAAAGATTGTTGCAACCAAAAATCGCAGTTTTTTGATGTAATGCCATGAAAACTTGCCTAACTTTGGTGATTATGGCCGCCGGAACTAGTTCCCGCTACGGTGCTCCCAAGCAACTCGAAACATTCGGGAAACGTAACCTAACGATCGCTGAACACAATGTTTTGGATGCGATTTCGGTGGGGTTTACAAATTTTGTCTTTGTAGTACGGGAGCAAATGGCTGACACCTTTCATAGGCGATTAACCAATCTCCTCCCAGATAATTGTACCTTTTCACTAGTTTACCAACGCGGCGAAAAAGAACTGTACAAATATTGCAATCGAACGAAGCCGTGGGGAACGGGCCATGCTTTACTGTCAGCCAAGGTGGCGGTTCAGGGAAATCAGGGAAATTTCGGACTTACTAATGCCGACGATCTTTACGGCAAAGACGCCATAGACAAATTAGCTAATTTTCTAAAAATGGCAGATGCAAATTCTCCCATCTTTGCAAACGTGGGCTATAGAATAGGAGATACTCTCTCCGGAAATGGTACCGTATCTCGCAGCGTAATGTCTATTAGTGGCGATGGGAATCTGGTAAACATAACCGAGCACAAAAACATATCGCGGAACGGCGAAATTCGTTCCGAAGATGGAACAAAATTTGACCACGACGCACTCGTATCGATGAATCTTTGGGGATTTACGACGAAAATATTTACCATCCTTGATGAGCAATGGACAGAATTTACCCAAAATATTTCCGATCCAAGTGTGGATGAATTTTATCTCCCATTTGCAGTGGACAAGGCTATGCGAGACAAGAAATGTGAGGTAAAAGTGCTGAAAACGATCAGCAATTGGCGCGGCATCACCTACGCGCAAGACAGGATTGGCCTAGAAGATTTCCTCCAAGAAAATTAAAAAAATGTAAAAAAATTGACCTTTTAACAAAAAAAACCATGCAAAACTGATCTTTTTGCTTGCCATAAGGTTTTCGTAACGAATAGTGGCTTACCTAGGGTTAAATCTAGGGTTAACAATCTTGAATAAGGATTCAAAGATGAATAAAGCTGAGTTGATAAATGAAATACAAAAAATCAAGGGTGTAGACTGCACTAAGGCATGCGCCGAGCGTTCGCTAGATGCGGTGCTGCAGGCTATAATCAATGGCGTTGCGAAAACGGGAAGCGTTCAATTGATTGGTTTTGGTACATTTTCTGTAACCGTGCGTGCGGCACGCACAGGAGTGAACCCAAAAACAAAGGCGAAAATCAACATACCTGCTTCGAAATCCGTTAAGTTTCGAGTGGGGGCAAAACTTAAGAATGTTGCCAAGTAGGGTTAGTCGCTAATGCTTTGAGCTGGTTGCCTAAATTTTGTCGATCAGCTGTCTCCATGGATGCGATTCGGAGGTTTTTGGTTAAATTGTGCCATTGGCCAAAGAATGTTGGGGAGGAGGGTGAGGTTTTAGCCTGTAATTTCATAAAAAGGCAAAGTTACTCCATTGTGGCCCGTAATTGGAGGTTTGGTCACGGAGAAATTGACATCATAGCGAAGGATGGGAACGTTATCGTTTTTATCGAAGTTCGGTTACGCAGCAGGGGTGCTTTTGTTCGTGGATACGAGTCCATATCACGAAACAAGAAAGCTGTTTTACGCCGCGCCTGTTTCGCATATCTGAAAAAATATGCCAAAAAGGGGCCATCTTATCGTTTTGACGTAGTTGACATTGAACACGATTATGAAACACACAGCAACATAATCCACCACTACGAAAATGTCCCTTTATTTCGATAGCATTCGCTCAAAGTTTGCGGCTTCCACAGAAAATGTTTCTGATTATTTGAAAGCAGTGCAAAGGAAGAAAACACAGTGATTTTTTGTTGAGCGTTCGCCGTCGCAGTTAAGTGCTTGCCGTCTATGTCTATAGTCAAACTACCTGACAAAGGCGTATAAAGATTATACCTAGAGGATGTATGGCATACTGTACAACGGACTTGAAAAAGAAGGTACTAAAATAGGAAAGCACGCGCAGTGTAAAGGAAACGAGCGAAGCGTTTGGAGTGGAGGTTAGGACCATATTCAAATGGAAGAAGAAGTTGAGAGAAACGGGGAATTTGGAACGAGCACCGCTGAACAGGAAATACAGGAAGTTAGATCCGGAAAAATTAGTGAAGTACGTGGAAGAGCATCCGGATGCCTATCAAAGGGAAATGGCCAGCGAATTTAAAGTGAGCACGAGTTGCATAGGCAAAGCGCTGAGAAAGCTAAAGCTCACAGTAAAAAAAAGACCAGGGCCTATAAAGAACGGGACGAGAAAGAAGGTGCGGACTATGAGAGGGCAATGTCCTTGTACAAAAATCCTCCACCTCTTTCCATCTCTCTCCGATGCTATTCAATATGCTTTTCTGGAGTAAGATGACTATAGCGCTCCATCGCCATCCACTATGATCGCTGTGATCTCACCTTCTTTTCTTACATACCTTTTTCCACCACATCTGCATCGCCTGCTCCTTCCTCTCTTATTTGAATTTATGAGTCCTGACCCTAGGCGCGAATTTTTTCCAGAGTTAGGAAAAGGGTGAGATACAGGGAAGTCTTGAAAAATCTGTTTTCCGCATTCATGCAAGCCATTACTTTCAACACGGAAAGGCTATTGGTTCTCTCTGCGACATAGCCACGGTCTAGCCATAAATTTCCCAAATTTTCAAACTTTTACCACAAAAATTTTCCAAAATCTCTTTTCCTACTATCCGATTAACCGCAAAAACGTGTCTTCTGTCGGTTGGGATCTGAATTCGCACCACAAAGTCTGTTGCTTTATTTTCTTTATTCGGATCGCAACGAAGCCA
>JAIRMI010000010.1 GCA_031258795.1 Puniceicoccales bacterium
TGGCGCCGTTTATTCGAATCAAAGGGGCTAATGCGGACAAGCCTGTGTACGCCCCGCTCGGATTTCAGGTAGCCGTAGGCATGCTCACCTTCGATGTGCAAAGTGGCACTGCTTATGCCGGCTTCTTCGCCCAGTTGCATATCTTGAATTTTACATTTTAGTCTGTTGCGCTCAGTCCAGCGGGTATACATTCGCAGTAGCATATCCGCCCAATCGCAGGATTCTGTCCCGCCGGCTCCGGCATGTATGGTTAAAAAAGCATTGCAAGAGTCGTGTTTACCGTTCAGGTACGATGTCAATTCGAGCCGATCCAATGCCCTGGTTATGCGGGCGATCATGGTACAAGTTTCTTCCACATAGGCGAAGCTTTCCCTGTCCGTTTCCAAAATTTCAGCGGCAACCTCAAGGTCTGCGAACTGCTCATTAATCTTCGCCACGCCATTTATTTTCTTTCTGAGAAAATTTAGCTCCCCTATGGTCTTTTGCGCTGATTCCTGATTATTCCAAAAATCATGAGCAGCCATTTCCTTTTCCAATTTCTCGATTTCAAGCTTTACGCCATCGACATCTAAAAATTTTTGCAAGACGCCGATGCGTTCTCTGATGGAATTAATTTGCGATAAAATCTCGGAAATTTCCAGGGCCATGGCAACTGTTAGTATGGACTTTTCTTTTTTTTTCCAGCAATGTTTGAAACAACTTTATTTTTAGCTTGCTGGGATAGCTCAATTGGGTACTTAACAAAGAACGGTGAATGTTTACCATTTTTTTTCAAAAAATCGCCACAGCGGAGTTTTACGATGAAAAGCAAGTTACCATTGGTCCTATCAATTGCCTTATTTTTCGGTTTCAATACCGTTTACGGCCATAACAAGCCAAATGCAAATTTTAGCACAAAAATGATTGTTACCATAGACGGTGGTTCGGCCACGAAAAAATCTCCCATTTCTCGGGCAATTGCTAAAAAATTTGACCTGCTATACCTTGAGACGGGAGCTATCTACCGCACGGTAACCTATGCTTTGATGAAAGCCGGCATTGAGCCCGAAATAGGGAACAAGCGGAGAGCAGACAAATTTTTAGCCAAAGCTAAATTTAAATGTTTCGTCCAGGACGGCATAGTTCAATTTTCCGTAAACGACATACATTTAAGTGCAAAAGAAATGCGATCGAAGGAAATAAATGGCAATGTTGCAAAGTATTCATCTACCTTTAAGTCCGTCTCCGATTTTTGTACGAAATGCGCCCTAGACGTACTAAATTCGAGGGAATTTGCCGAACATAAGGGGCTCATCGCAGAGGGACGGACATGTGGAATTATACTTTTCCCCGATGCTGACCTGAAGTTTTGGTTCATAGCACTGGAAAGTGCGAAGCTTGACTTTCGCCTAAACATAGAGAAAGAAGAAGATAATCCCGTTGAACGGGACGAATTGGACTCTAAGAGGGCATTTTATCCCATGACGGAGCCGGAAAACGCCATAGTTGTGTGGACATCGTCCCGTGTAATGGAGGCAAATATCGCCCTGGTTGCCGCTTTTGTTGAGCAAAAATTGGACGTTAAGCTGCACGCCGGCCAGAAGTAGTTGCAAAGAAATTTATCTTTCATTGTGTCGCTGTCTGGCTAGAGTTTTCTAGGAAATGATCGAAAGCATTGCCATAATCGGGAGTGGATGTGCCGGGTTAACGGCGGCAATTTACTGTGCTCGCGCCAATCTTAGCCCGCTCGTGATAGAGGGTTCCCAGCCCGGCGGACAGTTGACAACGACGAGCGAAATTGAAAATTTCCCAGGATTCGCTGAAGGAATAAATGGCTTTGAGTTGACGGATCGCATGCGCAAACAAGCCGAGCGCCTTGGAGCACGTTTCCTCTCGGAAAATGCTGTTTCCGTTAATTTTCCAACGGATGTAAAGAAAGTAGGCTGCAGTTCCTCTGCAATTCAAGCAAAGGCCGTTATCGTGGCAACGGGAGCTGCTCCCCGCATGATGAGCATACCTGGAGAAAAGAAATTTTTTGGTGGTCGCGGAGTCAGTGCGTGCGCAACCTGCGATGCTCCGTTTTTTCGAAAAAAAATCGTTGCCGTCATCGGAGGAGGGGATTCCGCCTGTGAAGAGGCATCTTTCCTGGCAAACTTCTGCGAACGAGTGCTCATAGTTCACCGCCGGAACGAATTTCGGGCATCGAAAATCATGGCCAGCAGGACGCGTAATAACCCAAAGATTGCCATACTGTGGGATTCGGTATTGCAAGAAATTTTCGGTGACGACAAGGTACGGGGAATAAAAATCAAGAACGTTAAGGATAATGCTGTTTCCGAAATTAAGTGTGATGGCGTGTTTTTGGCGATTGGGCACATTCCTAATACGACTCCTTTTAAATCTGTGCTTGCAATGGACGAAGACGGTTATATAATAGGCAACGGACAGGGGGCGGTGGAAACTTCAGTTAGCGGTGTTTTCGTGGCTGGAGATTGTTCCGACAAGAAATTTCGCCAAGCGATTACAGCGGCTGGAATGGGTTGCATGGCGGCAATTTCGGCCGAACGTTTCCTAGCCAATGAAGGGTTTATATGAAAAAATGTCAATTTTGTGGAAAGCCGGCTACGGTACACCTTACACAGGTTATAAATAGTGAAATGCAAAACGTTGATCTGTGCGATGAGTGTGCTGCTAAGCGCGGTTTATTTGAACAATGCGGTTCTCCGCTATCAGTTTTAGCGGCTCTAGGAGAAGCCATGTTTGGTGCCGTTAATCAAAACTTGGCTGTAAATGGACTGATTTGTTCGAACTGTGGATGTACGCCCACTATTTTTAAGGAAAGCGGCCGCCTCGGATGTGAAAATTGCTACAAGGATCTGCGTCCGCTGATCGAAAAAATAATTGAAAATTCCCAAAAAGGGGTTAAACATGTAGGCAAGCAATTAGCCAACTGTGCTGGCGAAGGGAACGGCAACGCTGAAAGGGAGGCTTCAGCACAGCTGAAGCATGTCTGCGAAAATCACAAATGCACTTGTAAGCATGACCATGAGCACGATTTGGGCAGTTTAAAAAGTGAGCTTGAGCGTGCCATCGCCGAGGAACGCTATGAGGATGCCGCTGCGCTGCGTGATGAAATAAAGAAACATTCTAGCTAATTTAAAATGAACGAATTACACAAAGTTTTGTTCCGCGATGATCGGGATACTGCCTCCATGCCGATCGTTATCAGTTCTCGCATTAGGTTGGCGCGCAATTTAAAGGGATGTAAATTTCCACGCCACTCTACGCGCATGGAACTTTCACGGGTTGCTGAAACGTGCAAATCAATTCTTCTCGGCTGTAAATTACTGAAAGATCCGAAAATTTTTGCCATAGATGGCTTGAGTGCCACGGAGCGATGTGCCCTTGTGGAGGCGCATTTGTGCAGCATTGAACTGTCGAAGAGCGAATTTGGTGCGGGGCTACTTGTAGCAAATGGTAACTCCTCGGCCATAATGTTCAACGAAGAGGACCATCTCCGCCTACAAGTTTTTAGACAAGATCTGGATTTCAAGGCAATGTGGCTTAGCATAAGCGAACTTGATGACTACATAGCTCATTCAACGAATATCGCCTATGATGCCAACTTTGGGTTTCTGACATCATGTCCAACCAATGTGGGGACTGGGATGCGTAGCTCAGTCATGCTCCATTTGCCGGGCCTTGCCATAACTTCCCAAGTAAATGCGGTCATAAATGCTGTGCAGAAGCTTGGCTTTGTTGTGAGAGGGCTATTCGGGGAAGGAACCAGTGCCTCCGGCAGCATATTTCAAATTTCAAACCAATATACCCTTGGACTATCAGAAATTGACATTATTTCCCGCTTATACCAAGTTATCATATCCGTCATAGCCAATGAGGAACTGGCACGCAAATGGCTGCTGAAAAATAAAAGCTTAGCAGTGCGCGACAATATCGGCCGCTCCTTTGGAGCGCTTAGTTGGAGCCATACCATGGGATCCGAAGAAGCAATTAGTCACCTTTCCAATATGCGCTTGGCTGTGGACTACGGCTTTTTGCCACAGGCGTGGCGCGCAGGTCTGGACTGTTTGCTCGTCAACGTACAGCCATCCCATATTCAGCTTGCAAATGACAAGCAGCTACCCACCGATGAACGCGATATTCAACGGGCAACGGCGATAAGAAAATTTTTCGAAAAAATGCCTTCGCTAAAGTTTTAGGGATACAAAAATTTTCCGCTCATTGCTGATTAGGTGTTGCTTTGGGCTTGTTTTTAGCTACACGTTTGCTCGTTCTTGGAGAAATGGCTGAGTGGTCTAAAGCGCCTTCCTGCTAAGAAGGTGGCCCCCCAAAGGGGGCTCGAGGGTTCGAATCCCTCTTTCTCCGCCAAAAGTTAAAGCTCACAAGTTTAAAATTTGGTCAATTATTTCCTTATTTTTAGTCGCAAAGCAGCATAAAAGGTATAACAAACTTGTCAAAAATTTTCACTATAGTCATCTCACTTTAGAAAAGCATATTGAATAGCGTTAAAGAGAAAAATGAAGAAGTGGAGAATGTCGGAAAGTGTTCCTTTGAGGTTTGCCCAGAGTTTTTCGATGGGATTGAGGTCCGGAGAGTAGGGAGGCAAGTAAATAAAAGAGAAGGAAAGAGATGGAGGATGTCGGAAAGTGTTCCTTGAGGTTAGCCCAGAATTTTTCGATGGGATTGAGATCCGAAGAGTAGGGAGGCAGGTAAATTAGTGAACAGCCAGCGGCCTCGATGGCCTCCCGCGTCCTGGGATGCTTATTTTCAATGGGATTGAGGTCCGGAGAGTAGGGAGGCATGGTAAATTAGGGAACAGCCAGCGCTTCGATGGCCTCCCGCGTCTGCCGATGTTTGTGAAACGCCCCATTATTCATAACGGCCACTTGCCCTGGTTTCAGCGCTGCAACGAGGGATTGTTCCACCCAAGCATTGAAGACTTTGCCATCGGTAGTGCAATTGTAAATACATTCGGCAATGATCTTGCCATCGATACCAGCGACAATGTTCCTCCTCTGAAATTTCTTCCCAGCCACAAAGCCAAACACCTTCTTCTCCTTTGCTGATCTGGCATTTCGCCTGTGCAGACGGCGATCGATTCCACCCTCATCCACACAGACTATGTCTTCCTTTTTGCACACGGACATTGCTCTCTCATACTCCTCATCTTTTTCCCCTTTGCTGATCTGGCATTCTGGCATTTCGCCTGTGCAAATGCCGATCGACCCAACTTTCATCCACATAAACTATGTCTTCCTTTTTGTAGATGGACACTGCCCTCTCATACTCCTCACGTTTCTCCTCATCCCGTTCTTTATAGGCCCTGGTCTTTTTTTACTGTGATGCAATTGTAAATACATTCGGCAATGATCTTGCCATCGATACCAGCGACAATGTTCCTCCTCTGAAATTTCTTCCCAGCCACAAAGCCAAACACCTTCTTTCCCTTTGCTGATCTGGCATTCTGGCATTTCGCCTGTGCAGATGGCGATCGATTCCATTC
>JAIRMI010000093.1 GCA_031258795.1 Puniceicoccales bacterium
TAGAAAGAAACCTTTGCCCTTATCATTTCCTCAAGTTTTACTTCGTTGCCATCTGCATCACGGCAAGACTTTTGCAAGCCTGCGCGAATACATCTGCCGCTCCATCCGGGTAGCCTTTATATCATGATAGTAATGCCCAGCCTCATGGAGGATAGTTCCCTTTGGACCAGTTGACGCAAAAGAATCCATTAGGTGATTTTTTATAGCTTTTTTCGTTGAGTCTTTCAAATTCATAAAAGATTGAAGTGAATTTTGAATTATTTTTTCCTAAATCACAGACAAATCCTCTCGGAGAGTAATCGCTTTCGCACTCAGGGGAAGTAGAGCCATATTCTTTCCGGAAGAGTACATCCATATTTAGAAAATTTCGTAAAAATCTCCTCTAGGAGTTTCACTTGTACAAAATTACTCTGGTCATCGCGTTTGCCCAATGCATAACAAGTCCAATTTTTCGCTGAAATTGCGGACGTTACTTCCCCTAGCTCGGGTAGCATGCACTCTATTACTGGGTTTATGTACGTCACCCCGTCTTTAACAATCAACGCCCTATCTCTGAATATTTTTGCAAGTAACTGATCGTAATCAAATCCGGGTTTTTCCAGCTCATCTTTTATATATTTGATTGAGGAGGGAAGTTCTGTTCTAAGTCGCTCACTGCTAGCTAATTTATTTAAAAACATCCAATATAACCTAATTTCACCGTTAAGATCTGAATTTTGAAAATAAAAATTTTTCCTAAGGAGTTCATCGCTCCACAAACTCAAGCAAAATTGCAAATATTGCAAAAAGCTTTTCAATATTTCTCCGCTAGAAGCATTTTTAGTAATTGCGCCGCAAAGACCTCTGATGTCATTTAAGTAACAAAGCTTATCATATACTTTGAACAGCACTCCCTTCTGGAGCAAAAAATCGACCAAATTACCCATCTCAGGTCCGGCATAGTAAATTCACTGAAATTGTATGTATGATTATAATTGATTGGTTCTTCTGTGGTGCTGCCATCGGAAAATGTGGTGATTTTTACCTTCCGTACAAATAAATACCTGGATTCAGGTTTGTCTGGAGCAAGCCCAATTTTTGCCTCAGTCACATAATCAACTTTAATTGGCTCTATTTTTCTTTCGCTGAAAGTAGCCACGTTCGAGGCAGGAAAATTTACACTTGAGGCAGTGAAATTTATACTACTAGTTAACTGATTCATTCAGGCGCCTTGTAAAGGCACAGTGATTTGGCTTCGTCAAGTAAAATCAATAAAACAAGAGAGGTTTTGACAGTGAAAATAAAACGCATGCAGAATAAATGAGCCCAAACTGGCGGAGAAATTTTCAAAAAATAACAGACTTAGGCAATGGTGAAAAGATGGTGCTCAGGAGGGGAGTCGAACCCCTATATCTTGCGATACTGCCGCCTGAAGACAGCGTGTCTACCAATTTCACCACCTGAGCACGACGAGAATGAGGCTGATCATAGCGGAGATAGCCCTTTGTCAAGGGAATAAAGATTCATGGTTTTATCCCCCAGGCTCTTGTTGATTTCCTTAAACATCTTGAGAATTATGGCGAAGTAAAGTCGGCGATATTGTTTTTTACTCGTTCCGTTTTTTAAATTCCCAATTTTCTTTTAAATTAGGCAATTTTAGTCCAAGAATCTTGGTTGATTTCCAGAAACATTTTAGTAGTTATGGCAGCATGAGTCACTATTTGCCACTTCCATGCATATACGAACGCGACGGTAGAAACGAACGCTCCTGGGATATTTACAGTAGATTGTTGAAGGATCGCATTATTTTCATCGGTACTCCCATCGATGATTTCGTTGCCAACGCCGTCGTTGCCCAGCTGCTTTTTTTGCAAATGGAGGATCCGAAAAAAGACGTAAACTTATACGTCAACTCTCCGGGGGGCAGTGTTACGGCTGGCATGGCCATATACGATACCATGCAATTTTTGCGCTGTGACATAGTGACCTATTGCCTCGGTCAGGCTGCCAGCATGGCGACGGTTATCCTCGCTGCGGGAACAAAGGGGAAACGCTATGCTTTGCCGAATAGCAGGGTGATGATACATCAACCAACGGGGGGAGCAAGTGGACAAACGTCGGATATTTCAATAGCAGCCAAGGAAATTCTCCGCTGGAGGAAGGTGCTGAACGAAGTCTTAGCGAAGCACAGTGAAAAATCGGCGGAACAAGTCGAACGGGATTCGGACCGGGACTACTTTATGACAGCCGTGGAGGCAAAGGAATATGGCATCGTCGATTCGGTTATCGAGAGGCAGGTTGAGACGGAGAAATGAAATTTTACGGAAAGGGCAAAAATGGCATCACCTACGGATATAAGAAAGGGTAAAGTTATTGATTACCAAGGAGTTCCGCATACGGTTCTGGAAGTGCAGCATCGCACCCAAGGTCGGCAGGCGGGCTTCGTGCAGGTTGCTATGCGTAACACCAAGACAGGGGCGTCAACGAGTGTAAAGTTTCTCTCGTCGGATTCGGTTAACTTTCTGACGACTACAGTGCGTTCGTTGGAGTATTCCTACGTTGATGAAAGCGGCCATCATTTTTTAGATCTGGAGACTTTCGAGGACGTTGTTTTGCCGGAAAGCATGATAAGTACAGCAAAAAAGTTCATGGTTACGGGCATTGGGTACGATATTCAGTACATCGAGAACAAGCCCGTTGAAATTTCCCTACCTCCATCCGTTTCCATGAAGGTGGTGGAATCCCCGGAAGGTGTCCGAGGAGACACTGCCTCCAGTGTGCAAAAGCCGGCTAAAACTGAGTCCGGCCTGGTGGTACAGGTGCCCCTATTTATAAAAGAAGGCGATACCATCAGGATAAGCACAGCGGACGGTTCCTACATGAGTCGAGCCTAGGGTCAGGACTCATAAGCTCAAATAAAAGAGGAAGGAGCAGGGGATGCAGATGTGGTGGAAAAAGGTATGTAAGAAAAGAAGGTGAGATCACAGCGATCATAGGGGCGTACAATTTGCTGCCAAGTCCTCCTTTGGTTCGGCTGATGTGGCGCGGGGAAGACTCCCTTTTTTAGGCTCGCCGCTGTCCTGTAAGTCTTTCAGCAATTCACCGGCGCCAACGATGTCGCTGACGCTCCCAGCGGCCAGTAGCAGCCTCACCGGCCGCCCAAGGCCATCACAAACGGCATGTAGCTTGCTACCAAGCCCTCCTTTGTCTGCTAGCAGATAACTCGCTTCCGGTAGATCTTTTATAGTCAAAGAACTTGACAAGGGCATTTAAAACTGCACATGCGGGATAGATGGCATACCGTACAACGGACTTAAAAAAGAGGGTGTTGAAATAGGAAAGCACACACAGTGTAAAGGAAACGAGTGAGGCGTTTGGGGTGAGTGAGCGTGCGATATTTGCATGGAAGAAGAAGTTGAGGGAAACGGGGAATCTAGAGCGTGTACCGCTGAATAGAAAATACAGAAAGTTGGATCCGGAAAAGCTAGTGAAGTACGTGGAAGAGCACTTGGATGCCTATCAAAGGGAAATGGCCAGCGAGTTTAAAGTGAGCACGAGTTGCATTGGCAAAGCGCTGAGAAAGCTGAAGATCACAGTAAAAAAAGACCAGGGTATATAAAGAACGGGAGGCCATCGAGGCGGCCGGCTGTTCCCTAATTTACCTGCCTCCCTATTCTCCGGACCTCAATCCCATCGAAAAATTCTGAGCGAACCTCAAACGGAAACTCTCCCACATCCTCCACCTCTTCCCTTCTCTCTTCGACGCTATTCAGTATGCTTTTCTGGACTCAGAAAATTAAAGATCACAGTAAAAAAAAGACCAGGGCCTATAAAGAACAGGATGAGGAGAAACGCGTGGACTATGAGAGGGCAATGTCCGTCTACAAAAATCCTCCACCTTTCCTTTCTCTCTCCGACGCTATTCAGTATGCCTTTCTAAAGTAAGATGACTATATCTGTTGAATTTTACAACTCTTGCAAGCTCGG
>JAIRMI010000035.1 GCA_031258795.1 Puniceicoccales bacterium
CACAGGCGAAATGCCAGATCAGCAAAGGGGGAAAAGGTGTTTGGCTTTGTAGCCGGGAAGAAGTTTCAGAGGATAAACATTGTCGCTGGATATGCCGAGGGCAATGTCCGTGTACAAAAAGGAAAACATAGTTTATGTGGATGAAAGTGGAATCGATCGCCATTTACACAGGCGAAATGCCAGATCAGCAAAGGGGAAAGAAGGTGTTTGGCTTTGTGGCTGGGAAGAAATTTCAGATGACGAACATTGTCGCCGGGTATGTCGAGGGCAGTGTCCGTCTACAAAAAGAAAAACATAGTTTATGTGGATGAAAGTGGTATCGATCGCCATTTGCACAGGCGAAATGCCGGATCAGCAAAGGGAAAGAAGGTGATTGGCTGTTCCCTAATTTACCTGCCTTCCTACTCTCCGGACCTCAATCCCATCGAAAAATTCTGAGCGAACCTCAAAGGAAAACTCTCCCACATCCTCCACTTCTTTCCTTCTCTCTCCGATGCCATCCAGTATGCTTTTCTGGAGTAAGATGACTATAAATGTGGCATGATCGTAATTGGCTGCCTTAATTGAAAGACCAACATGCCGAGAAAACTTTTTTGCGGACTAGTTTCTGTCTTGTGCGCTTTCAAATGGGTGAAATTTATTATCAAAATCTCTCTTCCCTGTTTCGTCGGTATTTTGAAAATTTTCTTAAATACCCCGTTTGCTAAAATTTGTAATTTATCCCGGCAATGACCGCGTTGGCTTTGTTGTGCCTGAAGTATTCACCCCGATATGATATGTCGGCATCCATGGTATCTTTGATGAGCATGGATAGCCCCACTTCTGTCATCATGGAGTTGCGTTCCCTTTCGAATAGTGTCTGACGGACCTGATTTCCCTGTAGATCGTTAACGGTCTTGGGAATGTTATTGTGCCTATACATATCCCGAGCAAAGCCGATAAAGAAATGGGGATTGAGCTTGTGTGATCCAATTTCTACCGGCATTTCAAGCCTGATTCCTACGATGGGCTGTAAGTATTTTGATTTTTGCTTTGGAAGTGATACGTTTCCATTGCTATGCTTTTTCTGAGCGGCTGATCCGTATTTTAGGAAGGCCATTGGTTCGATTATCAGCTGTTTGAAGGGGTATTTGTATGAAAGTCCAATGTCAGTGCGCGTCGAGTGGCCGCAAAATGTACAGGTGTTTATTTTTTCCAGTGGACCGGACAAATCGTTCCCGGAATGCATTGACAGGCTGTTTCTATGCCTCGTTATGGAAACGAGCGACGAAGAAAAGCCTGTCCATCTCTTGACACCATAGCCGGAGTAATACCCAAAAATGAGCGAATTTTGCTTGGTTTTATCACCTTTCAGTGATTCACTACCCCTATAATCCATGGATGCATTGGCATAGGATGAAAATATGCCGACAATGTACCGGTCTAGGAATGATAGCGGGCTTGAACCTTTGTAATCTGCGCCAATGCTTAGTAGAAATGTATCTGCACCATAGCCGAGATCTTTCATTTCTTTTTGGCAATGATTAAGGTAGCCGCCATTCATCCAAGTTCGTTTTTTTTGGGGACTGGGCTTATTCAGTATGCCATCTATGCGCTTTGTAATGGTGTTACTTACGGCATCAGTATCCTCTCTGCCTACGCCAGCGTTTTCAAAGAATGGGTTTCTGAGTGCATTGCCGAAGGACAGTAACGGCAAAACGATTAGTGCGGATGAGCACAGCAAAAGTTTAAAAAATTTTATGTGGGTATGCCCCCTTTCTCGTTGCATCCTTATTTCCTTCCTGGTTCCGACGGCAGTCCCACTTTAAAAACAGTGGATGCTTGTGTCAATGTTTTTATTAGCAAGATGTTACGTTCTAATCTTTACGTGTTTCATTGGCGAAATTTAATCAGCATATCAAACAAATTAAGTATAACAAACAAAACCAACGGATCCCTTTGCCAGGGGAAATTTTTCGCTATAATCGTCTCGTAAAAAAAATAAAAATGGCAGGCGATCGAAAATTATCCCGGGAAACAATCAAGCAGCTGATAAGTGACCAATTACTCGCCGCAAGCCCGGCTAGTTTGAGTGAAGAAGTCATCATAAAGGGTCTCAGCTACGTAATACAAGGGCCAAATGTGGGCTACATATCTGATATTTTGGGCGAAATGGTGGCCGATCGTCTCATTGTAAAGATTATCGAAGATCATGTTGGCCCAAGGTTTACTCTAGTATCTGGAGCAGCAAATACTTGTGAGGAGCACTGCGATGACTGATTTTCAGCAACACCTCAAGAGGATATCTCTGGCTAAGAAGCGAGCTGGGGAAGTTTTGAAAATATGGTCTCCAGGTGAGGAAGCTACCATTGCGTCGGTGGCTTTTGCCTGGGAACGTATTTTTGATACCCTTTGCAACGACGACGATATCTCCGTTGCCGATCTGAATACCATCACTGGAGTCATGCAAAAGCTATCGGCAATGAAGCCGGAAAGGTTTGCCAATGATTCCAAACCATCCACCTGTGACGTTATTGCCGAAGCGGAGGAGCAATTGCGGTTACTATGAGCGGAGATGGTGCAGCATTTTTCCTGCCTTACCAAAAGAAATGGATTGGCGACGATTCTCGCCTAAAAATTATGGAGAAAGCGCGGCAAATCGGTGTAACAATGGCAACGGCATACCGCCTCGTGCGCCTGCATAGTTCCGGAAAGTTTACATTTGATTCTTGGGTATCATCCCGGGACGAGCTTCAAGCCAAGTTATTTATCCGCGATTGCCGCAATTTTGCCAACATATTTCAGGGTTTTGCTCAGTTGCATGGTATGGAAATTTTTGATCAAAGATCCTGTTCATTCTCCATCACCTTCGCCAATGGGTCGGCGATAAATTCGCTCTCATCAAGCCCGGATGCGCAGGCTGGTAAGCGAGGCACGAGGATATTGGACGAATTTGCGCTGCACCAAGACCCAAAGCAAATGTTTATAATTTCGCTCCCAGGTATAACTTGGGGTGGGCAGTTGGAAATTATTTCCACTCACCGCGGCTCCAATAACTTCTTCAACGCCTTAGTAAGTGATATTCGGGAAAATGGAAACAAAAAGAATTTTTCGCATCACCGTGTAACACTGGAGGATGCTTTAAATCAAGGGTTTTTAGCACGATTGCAGAGCAAGTTATCCGCGGATGACTTGCGCAAGGCGATGACGGACAGCGAGTACTTTGACTACGTGAAGGCGAGTTGTCCCGACGATGATTCTTTCATGCAGGAGTACATGTGTCAGCCCAATGATGACCGGTCCGCATTCCTGTCCTACGAATTGATAGATGGCTGCATGTTTTCACCGCTGGATGATTGGATGCTAAGCTTTGATGCAATGAAGAGTTCCGGTTCCGATTTTTGCTTGGGTATTGATGTTGGTCGCGACCATGACTTGACGGTTATGTGGCTGTTGGAAGTGGAAAATGATTTTCTCCTTACCAGGAGAGTGATTTGCCTCAAAAACGAGCCCTTTGCTCAACAGGAGCGAGTACTTCACGAATTTTCTCAATTGCCAAATTTGCGCAGAATATGCATAGATCAGAGTGGTATTGGCCGGCAGTTCTACGAGCGTGCATGTGAGTGTTTTGGCAAGTATGTTGTGGAAGGAATTACCTTCACCAATGCCACCAAGGAGCAACTGGCCTACCGGGTGCGTACAGCCTTTGAAAATCGGTTCATAAAGATTCCCAACGACGATTACATCCGCGCAGACTTGCGGGCGATAAAGAGGGAGACCACATTTGCTGGAAATATCCGTTTTGCCGCTGATCGGGGAAAGAACGGCCATGCCGATAGGTTTTGGGCTCTAGCTTTGGCCATACATGCTTCGGCAATGTTTAAAAGTTCGGCAGTGCAGTTTTTTGAAACTCTAGCGGCTAGGAGATATTCACGAAACTTTAACTAATTTTATGAAAACTGTCTCACAAATTTCCGAAATTCGCGTGCGCCATTCCATGCGCGCCCGATTTAACCCAATCAAGACCCTGACCCCTGATTCCCTATCCAATATGCTGGATGGGTTTGCCTCGGGGTATTTGAAATCTGCCGCATTGACCTGGGAAGCGATTGAGCGCAGGGACGATGTCATTCAGGGTGTTGCGAGCAAGAGAAAGAAATCTGTTTCCCGTTTAAACTGGGAGGTTTTAACTCTGGATGATTCCGATTTGGCAAAAAGGCAAAAGGAGGCGTTGGAACACTTTTACGACCATCTGGTGGCAACAAATGCCTGCGACAGTAATGAGCGTGGCGGATTCAAGTTGCTCATCCGCCAGATGATGGATGCCGTCGGAAAAAAGTATGCCATCCACGAAATAATTTTTTCACCGCGAGTTAGCCCGCAGACCGAGGGTAATCCAAAATTGACGGCGACTTTCCGTTTCGTCCCGCTGTGGTTTTTTGAAAACCGCGATGGGCGGCTAAAATTTCTACTGAACGAGGGAACGACGGAAGGAGTGGAGCTTGAACCGGGAGCATGGCTCATAACCGTTGGCGATGGTCTGATGGAGGCATGTTCCATAGCTTATCTGTTTAAGCATTTACCCCTGCGAGACTGGTTGATATACTGCGAAAGGAATGGCATGCCCGGAGTGAAGGGAGTTACCGATGCTCCGCCCAACTCTGCCCAATGGGAGCATGCCCGTGATGCTGTGGAAGACTTTGGTGCCGAATTTCACGCTCTGATGTCTCGTGGAACGGACATTGAGGCTATCGATCTGTCAAGCCGCGGCGAATTACCCTATCCTGCTCTCGTTGAGCGCATGGATCGGGCGATCGTGGCTCTGTGGCGCGGGTCAGATTTGGCCACATTGTCGCGGCAAAGCGGGGCCGGCGCATCGCTGCAAGTGGACGAGTCAGCAATCCTGGAAGAAGACGATGCGACGATGATTTCCGAAACATTGAATGAGCAGGTAGACAAGTTTGTTCTCAGATATCTATTTGATGGTGAGGAAGTTAAAGCATATGTTCGTTTGATCCCTGGCGCAAAGAAGAACTTGAAAGAGGAGCTGGCACTCTACAGGGAATTGTACGACCTGGGTGTCCCTCTGGCCCTAGGTGATATTCGAGAACGCTTCGGTTTGACGACACCAACGGATAGCGACGTTCTCCTTAGCAAAACTTCACAGGAAGGCGAAAAATGACGGAATCTTTTTCAAAAACAGCCAATTTGGGAGAACTTGAAAACCTCTCCATAGTAGGCGAAAGTGTGTGTGAATCATGTGAAAATCCAGGCGATAATGTAACAGACGAATTGTCCGATAATCAAAGGGTGGAGAAAATAACTGATGGGGAGTGGATCAAGCTGGTGTCGTTTGGTCAATACGACCATCCCAAGGGGCTTCAGTTGGTGGATTGTGATTCCGCAAAAGCAATGATTAATTACTTCAATTCCTTGCGTGGCAAATTCATGCGCAGGTTCGTTGGTCTTCCGATTTACGTTGGGCACCCCGACGATCCAGAATATGAAGGGAACCAAGATAGGTCCATATATGGCCGTGTGGAAAGCATAAAAATCGAAAGCGGTGCCCTGTGGGTGTTGTCTCGCTGGACTGAGCTTGGGAGAAAATTGTTCACCAGTGGTTTTTTGCGTTACCTGTCGCCTCGCTGGCTAATGCGAAAGATAAGGGACAGGATATTTCAACCGGTACGCCTAATTTCCATCGGAATGACGAATCATCCCAATTTATGCAAAGGAGAAAGTTCATTTGCCATTGAAAGTGCGCAACTTATTGGAAACAAAGGAGATGTTAATGAGATTTGCATAAAAAAAGGGATTGCCGGTGAAAATTTGGGCAATCCCATGCAAATTGGTGATTTCGGGAAAGAATTATTGGCAGAATGCTCTGCCAATCAAGCTGATGCGAACAATAATTTTGCCGAAAATGACACTGCCCTAATTGGAGAATATGCCACCGAAAACTCAAGCAGGCATGGAGCTTCGGCTGAGAATTTACACGTTAGTTCGCTGACAGAAAATTTATTTGAACGCACACACTGTCAACCATGCAGGGATCGAATTTTAGCTCTAGTTTATGAGCAAATGGCCAACTTTGGCGATGATTATCAAACAGCTTGGAACTCAGTCAAACGTAAATTTCCAGCGCTTTTTGGCGAAAATTTTAACCTCAAATGAAATATGTTACCATGAAAAAATTAATATTATCAAATGTGGCAGAAGGTACCCATGCCGGCAACATTACAAAGGTGGCGGCTGAACCGATTACGCAAAAATATCTACTCTGCAAGCTGGATGGAGAAACAGGAAACGTTTCCATCGCTAGTGCGTCTAACCAGCCCATCGGCGTTGCCACGGATGAGGCCGATGCCAATGATTTCGTAAACATAGCTCTCTTGGGAGCATGCGATACGATCAAGATGACTACAAGTGGGGTCGTTCAAGCCGGAACAATAGTGGTTGCCGATGCCGGTGGCAAAGTGAAAGGGCTCCCAGCGGCTACTGGAACGTATTACCAAGTTGGTATAGCTTTAGCAAAGGCGGATGCCAATGGGATCGTTGAATGTGTTAGCTGCCTTCCGATCAAACACGTTATTACTGCTTAAAATTGATGATTTTTACCATGAAAAATATAGAAGTTTTACCAAGAGATGATGGGTTTCAAGATTGCGGACTTGTCTGTGCTGCCAATGAAGCGCGTTTCACTGCGGCAAATTATTCCGAACCACTCACGGCTTTTACCGTTGGGTGGAAAGATTCGGAAAAGATTGAAGAGTTACTAAACTTTGTTGCACCTGTGGTGCCAGTTTCGCGCAGATTTGAGTTCAAGGTGGCGAATAATTCGGAGCCATTTTTGTCGGAAACGGACGACATTCGTTCCATAGGATCAGCGTTCAAGCGCGTCGAATTCACCGGAACTTCCGTGACTTCGAAAACATATAACAAAGGGTTGACTATCCGTGTCGACCATGATGATGTTGCCGGTGAGGACTGGCGGGAACGCTACGTGCAATTGCTCCTTCAAAGGTTGTATCGCAATGAGCTGCGCCGTGCCATATCTGCTTTGAGTGGAGATGATCCACAGACATATACCTGGAGTAACACTACTGGAACGCCAAATCCGGATGCCGACATACGGGGAGAGTTAGAAGCTGCATCGAATGAAACTGGAGTGCGGCCCAATCGCATAATCTTCGGCGAAGGAGCTTGGGATATTCGTTCCGACGCTTATGACCATCAGAACAATGCTGGGGCCAATCGTGCTGCAGGGTTATCTCTGGAAGAATTGGCACGCAAACTGTTTGTCGACGAGATCCGTGTTATGGGGGCACGTTACCAGGATGTGTCCTCAAAAACAGCCATCCTTGGCAATAACATATATGCCTTCTTCACGAAAAATGAAATAATGAAGGACGAGCCGGCAAACATCAAACGCTTCGTGACTCCCGTCGATGGTGGAAGCACATTTAGGGTATACATAGATGAACACAGCAAGTTCAGTGATATTACAGTGGAGCATTACAGTAACATTGTAATCACCTCATCAAGTGGTATCCGCAGTCTTGTGGTTAATAGTACTGCATAGTAGCCCTTTTCCTGCGAAAAAACAGAAGTAAATTATTTTCGCTGCTTCGATGGCGAGTCACACTTCAGCCAATACATAATCACTGGCCTTCGAAGCAGCCCAACCCTTCAATATAAAAATTTATGGCTTCTTGGATAGAAATAACGGTCGATGACCTATACGACTACTTAGTAGCACCGCAAATTGACGTGCTGCGTAAGCGTGTGCTTGCCCCGGGACAGGACGATCCAATTGGGGATATCATCTGTGATATAACGGCACGGGTACGTGCGGAGATTAGTGGAAATCAGCGAAACTTACTTAGCGCAAATAAATTGGAGATTCCACAAAATTTAAAAAGTGCGGCCTGCTATCTGATTCTTGAGTGCGCACAGACGCGCATACCAGCGCTTAAATTAACCAGCGATCAGGTTCGCCTTGCCGACGATGCACGGGAGTATTTGAGGCGCATTTCCCAGGGAGAGGTTCCCGTTGAACTCCCAGATCAAGTGGAATCTCCCAGCTTATTCAATCCAAACAAAGGTGTTTCCATTGCAACTAGCAGAGAACGCATCGCCACAGGTAATTCATTGAGAGGATTTTAAAATGGTTAGCGATGGATTACTGGAAAAGTTTCAAAGTAGTGTGGAAAAGTATTTGCGCGAATTGAATGATTTTCGCGGGACACCAATTTTGACCTATAAGCAGAGCGATATCAATTCGGTGGTACGTTCGGCGATTAATGGTGGGATAGGAGTCGCCATACTCATTTTACCGCCTGGCCCAGCGGAAGTAGTTCCCAACGCGGCGGGGCCGGTATTCGAAAAAGTGATATGTAAGATCCAGGTGATTGAAAATTTGGCCACTAACAAAACCGGTCGAAGTGCGATTTTCATAGCGGAGAAGATCATGCAATACCTTCACCTTTGGCAGTCGAAGGTCAGTGATTGGAACGAAGAGCTTACGCTATCGGCGGACCACCCTTGGCAAACAACGCAGGAAAGCGATACCAACGTCATAACCCTGCAATTCGAAACTAACTGTTCACTAAAATCGGCCTGAATCATGAAAATTTTGATAGGAGACATAGTTTTAGCCAGTGGAGTGGAAGCGCACGAATCTCCCTATGATGTGAGCATTCGCAGTGAACGTGAAGTGCAAATTGTTGAAACTTTGCGTAGCAACGTTGCTAAAAGTTACGATCGTGGAAATCAGCGCACGACTATAAGTTTCAAAGTGGCACGTAGGCATAGTTCCATCGAAGATGCACAACAATTTGTCCTGAGTCACGGAGCCGCATTGGTGAATTTAGCCACTGCTTTGACCGTAATCGAAGAGCCCTCCGGGGATGAATTTGTTCTGTCGGATGCTAGCGTTGCCGCTGTGCAAAGTTCGTCTTCTGGCAGTGCCTCGATACATGAATACCGTGTTGTAGGAGGAAATTTTTCAAAAATTCAAAATTAGAAGTTTTACCATGAGCAATTTAACAGATTTGAAACTTAGAATACGGGTTGACAGCGATTCATTCGACAATCCAAGGGATGTTTTACGGGGCGGTATCCCGCAGTATTGGCGTGGCAATGACCTGCGTATCGAGCTTGGAATTTTTACCGAAAATGAGGTGGTCGATGTTTCAAATTTCAGCGCTGTTACGCTAACGATACGGGCATTAAACAATGACGGAGAAGCACCTTCTGCGAGCGCACCGATCTTGCTTGCTGGTGAATGTACAACTCTGGATAATACCGTTACAGAGGAAAACTGGGAATCTGGGACGGCACAGCATGCTCTGTTCACATTTTCTGCGGAGGAAACCGCCCTGCTACCCGGAGATTATTGGTTATCGATCTGGGCGGAAACGGACGATGATCCCGCCAAAACAATCACATTAGGGGCTGGATTGATCCGTGTCTTGGAAAATGGGGGAGGAGGTGCCATTCAACCACCCGAGCCAGTGGTGCAATACTACACTGCAGTGGAGTCCGATGCCAAATTTGTATCCGTGGAGGCGATTGACACAAATACAAACTTGGGAGACTCCGATGCCAAGATTGCTACCCAGCATGCCGTTAAGGCTTATGTGGATAGCGCGCCCACTCCTGGCACCACAAACCAGTACTATCGCGGGGACAAAAGCTGGCAAGATTTCGGTGCCTCTACTAGGGCGGTACCGCTGACAGGGCTGCCCGCCGGAACGGATGATGCCATTGCTTCAACTGATACTACCCTGGCTGCCTTTGCCAAGTTACAAGCACAGCTGAGCGCAATCACTCCGGGCATGGCCAATCCCATGACCGCTTCGGGGGACATGATCACCGGTGGAACGAGCGGCACGCCCATTAATCTGCCTCTGGGCACTGCGGGCCAAGTATTGATGGTGAACGACGGCGGCACCGCGGCCCAGTGGCAGGACAGCGCAAGCAACTATGTCAGAGTAGGCTATCTACTCATCACCGCGCAAACGTCCTATGCCACCTTCCAAAATATCTTTACTTCCTCCTACGGCAGCTACGTCCTATACTTTTCCCACCTAATGACAGCAACCAATGCCGCCTATCCCTGTATACAATTCATGGCGGGAAGCACCGTACTAAACGGCGGCAGCGCTTACAATGCTTTTTCTTCCGCGGCCTATGTCACCACCTATTCCTCTCAAGGCGGCGCAAAATCGAACATATACTTGAGCGGCGACACCATCGTGCCGACCAGTTCTTCCTGCGGCATAAGCGGCACTGCGTTCATTACGGGGACCAATAGTGCCAACAAGGCACGAATAGTTGGTACGGCAACGGGGCACTCCACCACAGGGGGAGCCGCCACGTTCTTTACCTTTGGCGGTGGAATGAGCGATATCTATACCATTGACGGCTTCCGGCTGTATTTCAGCAACGGAAACTTTACCGCCGGTACAATAGCTATATTTGGAGTGAGAAATTTATGAGCACAGATATGAACGATGATAACATCTACCAATACATTAACGGGGAACTGGTGGCGCTGTCACCAGAAGAGAAGTCCTCCTACCTGGCCGAGGTGGTAGCATGGGAGAGCAACACCAACGTACGGCTAATGGACGATGTGCGCAAAAAACGCAACCATTTGTTGCTGCAGTCCGATTGGGCAATAATACGTGCCCTGGAAACAGGAGCGGATTACACGGCATTGCATCAATATCGCCAGCAACTGAGGGACCTTCCCCAACAGGAAGGCTTCCCCTCTAATGTTGCTTGGCCAACAACGAATTTGCTCTGACAAAGAACATACAAACAAAGTGCGATCACAATGATCTTGTGGTCGCACGCAATAAAATTTTACTATGGAAATGGACAATCTTACTAAAATAAATGAGGCGTTTGCGCAAAAATTAGCCAATTTGGAGATTTTTTTACAGAAGTTGCAAGCATTCATTGATCAGAAAATCAATCACATCGAAAGCGGCATGGAAAATTTGGAATTGAGAATCAACAACTTACGCTGAATCATGTGGAAGATATTTTACAATGAGGAGCAGCACACTTTTGCGGAACTAGGCATAGGCAATGTGCGCCGATTATGGAAAAATCAGGCAATCGACAAGCTAATCTTCGACGTCGAAGGGCGGTCTATTTTTGATGATCCGGTGTTTGCGAGTGGTAGTATCATAAAAATTTTCCGCGGAGAGGAAAAGTGGTTCGAAGGCGTGATTTCCCAAACCCCTGTTTACGGTTCAGCGAAGCTGGAAAATCACAGTTATGAAGCCAGTGGAGTGTGGTGGTTTTTGGAAAATTTGATCTACCAGCAGGAATGGAAAGTTCCCAGCGACAGCCAAGATCCGGATTCATCGCTGACGAACATTTACAAGGGACACATAATTTTAGGCCAAAACTTAGATGGTGAAAAAATAACAATCGGAGAGCAAATTGCGGACATTGTGAACTATGCCCATTCCTGTGGCGCAAATCTAACTCTTGGCACGGTCAATATTGACGTCCACATTCCCTTCGACGAATGCAAGGACTTGTCTTGCGCGGATGCAATTCGCCGCTTGCTGCGCTGGGTGCCGGACACGGTGTGTTTCATCGACTATTCCCAAATTGTTCCGGAGATATTTTTTAAGCGACGGGCGCAGCTGACGTCGACGTCCATAGATCTTTTAAGTAGCATTGAACAATTTTCCATGCAGCCCAGGCATGACCTACTTGTGCCAGCGGTTGTACTAAAATTTGAGACGAACAACAGCACCAATGGAAAAGCTTGGAAGACGGTGAATGTACAAAAATACCCGGAAGGAGCAGAGGAGATAGGGTTTAAGACCCTTGTTTTAACTATAAATCTTGAGGGAGCGAAGTCGACTTACATCACTCAAAAAATTACGTCAGTGGCCATTGAAACCTCATCGACATTATGGTGGACACAGCACGTGCCCTGGTTAGCAAAATTTACCAATGTTTTCATAGCAAATGTTACAAGGACCAGTTCTTTGCCCTACGAACTGATCAACGGTTCCGTGGCGGATTGGATGTCTAGGGAGGTGGAAGATGACGTTATTCGTGCGAATGTTTCCTATCGAAACAGCGACATTGCTGTCGTAGACCAAGACATCGCCATTAAGATTCGCGCAACGGATGCGGAAACGGAAAGTTATGGAAAATTGATATCCATGCTTACGGCGGAAACAGTGCCAAACAATTTAGCGCAAAGCATTTTTGAATCCGTTGGAGTTTTGCAATACGATGGCAGTATTACACTCGTCGACCACGAAGTCGGCACTAAGTACGAGCAATTTTTGTTAAATTTCATTTCCGGCAGAGCGGAATGGGAGGGTATCAATGCCGTTGTTCAGGAGGTTGTTGATAACCTAGACAGGGGTGAAATTTACATAAAATTTGGACCAGCAAAGCACCTCGGTGCAGCGGATCTAGCGGAACTTACTCGCTCCGGGAGGCTGCTGTACGAGTCGCGCAATTACGGTGAGCGTACAACCGCTGAAGCGATGGGTAGCGGCACCGTTGAGCAGGGTGTGTATTCCCGTGTGGAAGATACGCTGACCGGTGACTGCAAGTACAATATGCTGAAGTTTGTCGATTCCGAAAATCCTAATTCCATGGTAAAAATAGACGCCAGTGACCTGACTCAATCCTTGAATGTACTGCTGCGCGAGGAAGATATCTGCGAATCCGGGGTTTTGAAGAAGCGCTTTTCCCTGGCAAGTGAACCATTTTTAGAACCATGAAAAAGATAACAAAAATATTGCGGATGTTTCTAAGATTGATCGGCTTGGTAAGAGATTCGTTTGGGGGTGGCACAAAGACGACAATTCCAGAAAAAAGAAATCATGATTGAAGAATTTCTGTGTCGTGTGAGCTTCGCGGGTGTCCCTCACACGACCGAACATGATCCTGACATCAGCCAAGCAACCGTTAAAAACATTTCTCCCAGCAACATGTGCACATTGTTTTGGCTGCTCGAAAGCATTCGATTGAGATATTCCTATGCAATCAATGGGGTTAGCATCAGTCGCGATTTTTCCGCAACAGTTGATGTTGAGCCGAAATACAGGTTGATTGCTCCCGTGGAATTCTACGCCACTTCCTACGATTCTTCCACTATGACGTCTTACCTGTGCCGCCTGGATTTTTCCACGGTGTATTTTGATGAAAACAATCAATGCGGCGTCAAGTTATTGTTCAATGAAACGGACATTACGGGCGCGATTAATTTCAATTTGCAGCCAATGGCAGGCATGCAAAGCGTTAGCCTCAGCGTCCCTTTTTTTAATAGCACAACCACCGTTTACTTGAATTATCTGGCTAGTGTCGTAAATTCGGCACACATAAATTACTTTCAAATTTTGCTATCATTCGCGGAGTAGGTTGAAAGTTCAAACCAGCACATCGATCCAGAATGGTATGTCCCTGCCATATAAAGGCCCAAAAACACTGCGATGGGCAGCGGTGAAAGCCTTTTTGTTCCACCTAGCGGCAAAAAATTTTTAAATTTAAAACAAAATTTTCCTTGCGGATTAGTAAAATTTGATTATACTCGGATTTGCAATTAAAAAAGGAGTGAAGTATGATGAGGAGGTTAGGCACAGAAACGGGTGGTGAAGTATATAAAGATAAAGAGTCCGAGCTAAATCAAGTTGCGAGACAAGCTGAAAATCGAGCTATAAGACGTGGCACAAAAGAAGGTTTGCAAAAGAGAGGAATGTCGGGGCACAGCCTTAAAGCCTTAAAAAATGACATGAAAGCGAGGAAATCTGTTGTGGGAAACGAGCAAAGCGCGGCGGCAAAAGGGCACACGGCGATAAAAGGGCAATCTGCTGCCCTTAGGAGATCGATAGGCCAGATAATTCTTGATTTTTTTGACAAATTCATCGGTACTAAAGCAACGAAGTTTGCTTATAAATTAAGGGATGCACTGGCAATTGACGATAAAAATGAGCGAAGTGCGCTAATGGACAAACTCTTGAAAGAATTTGGAAGCTGGGCCAATAACAATAAAGAAAATAGTGAAGTTGCAATAAATCTCGTGCTGTATCTCAATGCAGTTTTTAGTAATTTCAAAGTGGAACAGGGAGAAGATTGTCACATTGCGCTGGTCAAAGGATTCGAATCTTTGGGCATAATAAATTCTCGGGAAAATGAGCGATTGATAGGCAAGAAGATTCTGGATTTTTTTGGCGAACTCACCGATGCTTCCAAGAAGAGTATAGGAATGCAGTTTGCTCATAAATTAATGGAAGCACTGACAATTGACGATAAAAATGAGCGGAATACGAAAGTAAAAGAAATCTTGAAAGAATTTGGAGCATGGCTGGACTATAACACAGGTATCGCAATGAATTTTACTGCTTATCTCAATAAAGCTTTTGGTGGTTTTTTTGAAGAAGATGAAAAACAAAGCTATTTCTGGGTTCTGATTAGGGGATTTGAAAATTTGAACATAATTGCAACCTCTCATTCGTAATGCAAAAAAATAGTTGCCGTTAAAAAGAGGACTGGGAGTCTTTGAAGTGGAAGATTTGAGCTCGTTTTTGAGAGAGTTGGAGTAAGAGGGAAAATTTGTAACTTGAAAAGGGGTGGAAAATAATGAGCAAAAATT
>JAIRMI010000056.1 GCA_031258795.1 Puniceicoccales bacterium
GAGTCAGTAAAATAATGAACCCACTTTTTGAGGAGTCAGTGAGAAGTACATCAATCAATACTTGGGAAGAAACATTTGAAAATGGAATAATGTTGGAGAAAAGGCCAGGGCATATGGTAACCAGAAAAGCTGCATTTGATAGGAATGGGAACAGAGTCTTCGTAATATACGACTCCATAAAAAAGGTTCCCGAAGTGGTGCCTCTTTCCGCGTAAAGCTCTCCAGCGAACTAGAAGAAAAATACCAGAATCAGAGCAAGATTGCTGAGCCGATACACAAAAGCGCCCAATAAATTGGGCGCTTTGTGTACTTAATTTAAATTTGGAGGGGTTACATCATTCCGTCCATTCCGCCCATTGCTGGAGCCTTGCAATCACACTTTTCCTCTGGCAAATCGGCAATCATGCACTCCGTCGTAAGCAATAATCCGGCCACGGAGGCAGCATTTTGCAGCGCAGAACGGGTAACCTTGGTGGGGTCAACCACTCCGGCCTTCATCAGGTCTTCGAACTTCCCCGTCGCAACGTTGTAACCGAAAGGACCCTCTCCGCGGAGCACTTCTTGAACGATCAAAGATCCTTCGACTCCCGCATTTTGACAGAGCTGACGAAGGGGAGCTTCGATGGCGCGACGCACAATATCGACCCCGATTGCCTCATCACCCTCAAGTTTGAGAGTGCTGATAGCTTCGTGGGTGCGCAGAAGAGCGACGCCTCCGCCAACGGAAATGCCTTCCTCAACGGCGGCACGGGTGGCATGGAGCGCATCATCGACGCGATCTTTTTTTTCCTTCATTTCCGGTTCGGTAGCCGCACCTATGCTTATGACTGCTACGCCGCCGGCGAGCTTCGCCAAACGTTCCTGCAGCTTTTCCCGATCATAGTCAGAGGTTGTGTCTTCGATCTGTTTCCGGATCAACTTTACCCTGCTATCTATATCGCCCTTGGAACCGTTTCCTTCCACGATGGTCGTACTGTCCTTGTCAACAGTTATGCGCTTTGCTTGGCCGAGATCGGCGAGCGTAATATTTTCGAGTTTAATACCTAAATCCTCGGAAATAAACTTAGCCCCGGTCAAAATAGCGATGTCCTCCAGCATGGCTTTCCTGCGATCTCCAAACCCAGGAGCTTTTACGGCGCAAACGTTTAAAGTGCCACGCAATTTATTAACAACTAGAGTTGCAAGTGCCTCACCTTCAACATCTTCGGCAATGATCATAAGGGGCTTCCCAGACTGGGCAACGGCCTGCAGTGTTGGAAGTAAGTCGTTCAAATTTGAGATTTTTTTCTCAAAAATAAGAACGTAGGCACCCTGCAAAACACACTCCATGCTGTCCGGATTATTGACAAAATAGGGGCTTAGGTAACCTTTGTCGAACTGCATGCCTTCAACAACATCGAGGGTAGTCTCGATTGTTTTGGCTTCTTCGACCGTAATCGTTCCGTCCTTGCCTACGCGCTCCATGGCTTCGGCGATGATTTGACCGATTTCATTGTCCCAGTTTGCTGAAACGATCGCGACCTGGCGAATTTCATCACCTTCCACTTTTTTGGAAGTTTTCTTCAATTCCCCAATGGCAACGCTAACAGCCTTGTCGATGCCGCGTTTGACAAAAATGGGATTTGCCCCTGCGGCAACATTTTTCAGTCCTTCGCGGTAAATCGCTTCCGCTAGGATCGTAGCCGTCGTTGTGCCATCGCCGGCGCTATCCGACGTCTTGGAAGCGACTTCTTTGACCATTTGTGCCCCCATGTTTTCAAAGGGACACTTTAGTTCTATTTCTTTGGCAACGGTAACACCGTCTTTGGTAATGCTTGGTGCACCAAATTTTTTGTCAATGACAACGTTGCGTCCCTTTGGCCCAAGTGTCACTTTGACGGCCTGGGTCAACTGGGTCACGCCCGACAGTATGCTTTTCCGTGCCTGTTCTTCAAATATTAATTGTTTAGCCATAATATATTTCCTTAAACTTCAATTTTAACCAATAACCGCTAAGATATCATCCTGGCGGAAGATAACAAAGGTTTCGTCATCGTCTTTAAACTCGGTGCCTCCATATTTACTCACGAGGACGCAATCACCGACTTTAACTTCGAACTCGATCACCTTGCCTTCGTCATTTTTTCCAGATCCAACGGCGATAACCTCAGCTTGTTGCGAAGCCTCTTTGGCAGCATCGGGGATAATGATCCCGCCTTTAACTTGTTCCGTTTCCTCGATCTTTTTAACGAGGACACGATTCCCTAACGGTTTAATTTTCTTCTTCATAATCTTAGTATAATTTGGATTAAATTTCTATTTTTTGTTATCATCGACAACTTTAAAATCTGCGTCAACAACATTATCACCTTCTACGCGATTGGCCGAATTTGCTGCGTTATCTCCTTGACTGCCAGGCGGTTGCTCTCCCTGTGCAGCCTTGGAATATAGTTCCTGAGCCACACTTTGGAACTTAGCAGTCAAGTTTTCCCGTGCGGAATTTATTTCCCCAACGCTCGTCTCTTGATTTTCGAATACTTTCTTGGCATCGGAAACTGCGCCTTCAAGCTCTTTCTTTTTGTCCTCAGATAAATTGCCGCCGAGTTCCTTGAGTTGCTTCTCCGTCTGGTATATGAACTGATCCAGTTGATTCCGCGCCTCGATTTTTTCCTTTTGCTTCCTATCTTCTTCGGCGTATTTCTCTGCGTCCTTTCGTAGCTTTTCGACATCCTCTTCGGAAAGTCCGGAAGCTCCCGTTATGGTGATTTTTTGGTCCTTGCCCGTACCTTTATCTTTGGCGGTAACGTGCAAAATACCGTTCGCATCAATGTCGAAAGTCACCTCTATTTGTGGAATTCCCCGCGGAGCCAAGGGGATGCCGTCCAAGCGGAACATTCCTAAGGTTTTGTTATCCCGAGCCAGTGGACGCTCTCCCTGTAAAATATGAATATCGACAGCGGTTTGATTTTCGGCGTAAGTGGAAAAGACCTGCGTCTTTTTCGTAGGAATCGTAGTATTACGCTCAATCATGGGCGTAGATATGCCTCCCGCCGTTTCGATGCCCAGTGTCAATGGGGTAACGTCGAGTAATAGTATATCCGTAACTTCACCCCTAAGCACACCACCCTGGATAGCGGCACCAACGGCGACTACCTCGTCCGGATTTACCCCCTGATGCGGTGTCTTGCCCGCAAAATCCCTAGCAATATCAACGACTCGCGGCGAACGGGTCATTCCGCCTACCAAAACCAACTCCGATATGTCGGAAACGGCGACGCCGGCATCTTTCAAACAATCCTTGCATGGCTTGATTGTCCGCTCATACAAGTCGTCACACAGTTGCTCCAGTTTTGAACGGGTCAGGGTAACGTTCAAATGTTTCGGTCCGCTGGCATCGGCGGTTATGAATGGTAAATTGATGTCCACTTGCTGGGACGAAGATAGCGCGATTTTGGCTTTTTCCGCTTCTTCTTTTAGACGCTGAGCGGCCATTGAATCCTTGCGCAAATCAATACCATTTCCTTTTTGAAATTCGTCTGCCAACCAATTTATTATCCGGGAGTCCCAATCATCACCCCCCAGCAGCGTATCGCCGTTCGTCGCCTTAACTTCGAACACTCCGTCGCCAATTTCGAGGATGGAAATATCAAAGGTGCCACCGCCCAGATCGTACACGGCGATCTTTTCGTCTTTTTTCTTATCAAGTCCATAAGCCAGTGAAGCCGCTGTGGGCTCATTAATTATGCGCAACACTTCTAATCCGGCAATCTTGCCAGCATCCTTCGTTGCCTGCCTCTGGGCATCGTTAAAATAAGCGGGAACGGTGATAACCGCCTGAGTCACCGTTTCGCCAAGGTAAGTTTCCGCATCCGCCTTGAGTTTAGCGAGCACCATGGAGGAAATTTGTTCCGGAGAAAATTGCTCCTTCTTGCCTCCGCATTCACACTCGATCCAAGCATCACCATTTTTGCCTTCTACTATTTTGAAGGGCATATTTTTTGCCAATTCTTTGATTTCACTGTACTTGTGCCCAATCAATCTTTTGGCCGAAAATACGGTGTTCTGTGGATTTGTGACAGCTTGCCGCTTGGCCGCCTGACCAACCAAACGCTCTCCCGATTTAGCAAAAGCCACGACAGATGGTGTGGTCCGCGCTCCTTCCGTATTGGGGATAACGATGGCTTCGCCGCCCTCCATCACAGCCATGCAGGAATTTGTCGTACCAAGGTCAATTCCCAATACCTTTCCAGATTTTTTATTTGCACTCATATTTTTATAGTCCCTATACCAAAAACATATAGCAAATTTCATGCCAAAAACAAAATTTCTTACAGAGCACAAAGTAATTTTTCTTTTTTCAAAAGATCCTAAAGGCTGTCATCAAATAGAAGGTTGACAAGGGAAAAAAGTGGATAGGACAAGAAAATGATAAAAGAAGCGTACAGGAGACACGACATAGCGGACAAGTTGTGGAACAAAATCGAAAGACTATAGTCATCTCACTCCAGAAAAGCATA
>JAIRMI010000096.1 GCA_031258795.1 Puniceicoccales bacterium
AATGATCCCGATGATGAGGAGGCTAAGGATATCGTTTGGCGATCCTCGGTGGACAAGTCCATAAACAAAAATGTTAATTTGGTGATGGCTGATGGCTGTGGCTCCTTTGTTCCGCCCAAGGTGAATTCTTCGGAAATTGTGGTGTCGAACCCGAAAAAGGAGGGCGAAAATGGGACAAAAAGATGGGGTGGAAAAGGCAAAGCCAGAGAGGAGCTCTTCAAGTAAGATAGTCATTGGCCTATGCACCTATCACCGCAATGAAGTGCTCGGTGGCGCTCTAGAGAGTCTGTCTCGCGTCGAATTACCTAGTGAAGTTGGCGTTGAATTTATTTTGGTCGATAACGATGGAAATGGCGGCGCACGGCCAATATTTGAGTATTATGTCGATGAGTTTCCCTTTAAAAGCTACTATTTCGTCGAGCCAAACCAGGGCGTGGTTTGCGCCCGCAATCGTGTCCTCGATGAAGCTCTCAAACTTGGCTCAACGGAGATTGCGTTTTTTGACGACGATGAAATCGTTACTCCCGATTGGCTAAAAGCTCTTTGGGATGCTTACTCTAAATCTCCTGTTTTTGGGTGTGGCGGTCAAGTATATCGACTCCTTCCAATTAAACATGATCCTCTTTTGGAAAAGTTTTGGCCCAATTGCACCCAAGGCAAGAAGTTAATGTCGACGAACAATTGCCTTTTTTCAGCGGATCTTGTAAAGCCGGATGGCTTTGCCCTGCGCTTTGATTCATCTTTAAATCAGGTTGGCGGAGAAGACAGTAAGTTTGTTCTGGAAGCGCTTGAACGGGGAGCAATTTTTGGATTTGCGAAAGATGCCGTAGTGGTGGAACGTTTTACGGAGCAGCGCGCTACTTTTTCATATTTACTCAAGCGTTTCTTTGGTTGTGGCGGTTTTGCGCTGACAGTAATACCAAAGATGGGCAAGTCTCGCGTTTGTTACGTGTTAAAATCCATATTTTCCTGCCTATGGAGGACTGTTTTTATTCCCATCTCTCTGTGCTGCGGCAGGTTTCAGTTTTGGAAAAATTTAACGAAATTAATGAAATCACTAGGAACAGTGGCGGCTTGCTTTGGATTTGTTTATAAGTACTACAAACCATATGATCGCGATATCAACAAATAATTAAATTTGATGAATGCTCTCGAGAGAGTTTCTTCCCTACAGGACAAGATACCAGTGATCTTGCCTAAAAGAATATGTTCAAATTTTCTTACAGCTTGTGCACCAAGCGCAGCGAGAAATATTTTCGCGAGAATGTTCACTTTGGGCCTGTATTGGAGCAGTTTAAATCATTCGGAAAGGCTCACAAGTATATGATCTAGCGTGTCAGGACTCATAAGCTCAAATGAAAGAGAAAGCTCAAATGAAAAAGGAAAGCGCAGGCGATGCAAATGGATGAGAAGAAGGAGTACGCACCAGCAACCATTGATAAAAAGTAAATAATGCCGTAGATTTCACCGATGTGTTCCTGGCCGAAGATTTTTTGACCATGTGGCAACCAATAACACTCTGTGGACCTCCCAAGTTGCCCCCATTAAAGTATTTTTCAATCCTTTTGTTAGGCTTTGCAAAAATACTATGCAGATTCTATCTCGCCATGGCTACGGGTATTTAGCCATGGATTCAATCAATGCAGGTCTTTACGTAAAGTTCAAATCATAGACGTAGACAATAAGCTACTTCTTTACGCCACGTTATAGCCCCAGCCCCAAGAGGGTGTTTCCGCTTGAGCGAGTTTATCAATGCGCTGCTTCAACCGCGGATATTCACCTAAGGTTTGTACTAGGGTCAGGACTCATAAATTCAAATAAAAGAGGAAGGATCAGGGGATGCAAATGGATGAGAAGAAGGTGTGGGCATAGCGGGTAGCGATGGAGCGCTATAGTCATCTCACTTTAGAAAGGCATAATGAATAGCATCGGAGAGAGAGGGAAAAAGGTGGAGGATGTCGGCTAGTGTTCCTTTGAGGTTAGCTCAGAATTTTTCGATGGGATTGAGGTCCGGAGAGTAGGGAGGCAGGTAAATTAGGGAACAGCCAGCGGCTTCGATGGCCTCCCACGTCCTGGGATGCTTATGAAACGCCGCATTATTCATAAGGACCACCTGCCCGGGTTTCAATGCTGCAACGAGGGATTGTTCCACCCAAGCACTGAAGACTTCGCCATCGGTGGTCTATAGTCAAACTACTTGACAAAAGCGTATAAGATTATACCTAGAAAATGTATGGCATATTATACAACGGATTTGAAAAAGAGGGTGTTAAAATAGGAAAGCACGCACACAGTAAAGGAAACGAGCGAGGTGTTCGATGTGAATGAGCGTGCGATATTTGCATGAAAGAAGAAGTTGAGGGAAACGGGGAATCTAGAGAGGGTGCCGCTGAACAGGAAATACAGGAAGTTAGATCCGGAAAAGCTAGTGAAGTATGTGGGAAAATGCCCGAATGCCTATCAAAGAGAAATGGCCAGCGAGTTTAAAGTGAGCACAAGTTGCATTAGCAAAGCGCTTAGAAAGCTAAAGATCACAGTAAAAAAAGACCAGGGCATATAAAGAGCGGAGGCCATCGAAGCCGCCGGCTGTTCCCTAATTTACCTGCCTCCCTACTCTCCGGACCCCAATCCCATTGAAAAATTCTGGGCGAACCTCAAAGGAAAACTCTCCCATGTCCTCCACTTCTTTCCTTCTCTCTTCGACGCTATCCAATATGCTTTTCTCAAGTAAGATGACTATACTCCGAGACAACGCAAACAACGACAAATTAAATAATTTTTCTTGCCAAAATAGAAAATTAATGTATCCTTCCTCACACAGGGAGGTTGTGAAAATGAATAAAACATCATCACTAAGTGGGAACCCAGGAACGGATACAGCGGGGGAAGCATTGACCCCAAAGAGTGGAGGAACTGACGGCAATGTCCTTGATCAAAAAATAAGAAATTTGAATCAACGAACGAATCATCTTTTGGCACGGATTGAAAAGGACATACAGCCTGCAGTGAAACTACAGCATAGAGACGCACACGAAACTGACCTCAAAATCCCAGAAGATAAAATATCTGAACGTGCCAAAAAGGCTGTTAAGAGGGCAATTAAAGTAAATACGGACGGGCCCAAGCCATTGACGGTGAAGCAAATATGGCACAAGCTCCTCGAGTTATTTGACAGAGTATTCGGAAATAGAAAAACGAAAGTAGTTTACAGGCTGAGAGACGCAATAAAGCGACAAGATATCGGTGGAATAGATGAATTGTTGAAAAAGGAAGAGGATGTAAGATGCAAATTATGTGATTACATACGTGATGATGAGAAATTGCTTT
>JAIRMI010000074.1 GCA_031258795.1 Puniceicoccales bacterium
GAATATGGGCCCTACAAGACGCTCTACAACCGCTTCAGGCGGTGGAGCAAGCTTAGAGTGTTTGGCAAAATTTTGCAAAAGTTGTCCAAGTGCGAGACGAAAATCTTGATGATGGACGCAACCCATTTAAAGAGCGGCGAGCCTAAAAAAAGAAGGTCTTCCCCGCGCCACATCGGCCAAACCAACGGAGGACTTGGAGCAAGTTACATGCTGTTTGTGACGGCCTTGGGCGGGCTAGTTTCGGGAAAAACTGAGACCGCTGGGAACGTCAATGACATCGTTGGCGCCGGTGAATCGCTGAAAGACTTTCCAGAGGCGAATTACCGATTACCCGTTGGCAGACAAAGGGTGCGACGCCGACTAGTTTTGGAGAGGGCTGAGGCAGTGCGGGGCTTGGCAGCAAATTACATGCCCTCTGCGATGCTTCTTGGAGGCCGGCGGGGCGTAGGGCCATGCATCCCGTCCATAAATAGCCGCAAAGTCCGGCAACCCTACTATGTGAGCCTGTACAAGCGGCGCCACAAAATTGTCATCCATTTGCATCCCCTGCTCCTTCCTCTTTTATTTGAGCTTATAAGTCCTGACCATAGGACAAATTTTTTACGAAAAATGGCATAAAATTGAAGATTTTCTTGCCGATTCCGTGTTTCTATTCGCTATAATGGGGGCGCTTATACTGTCTTTTCTGCGTTTCTTTTTTCTACCACAACCTGTGAGACCTAACTCCATTTTTGAATTTTGTTTGTTTGCGAAAATTTTACTAGGCTTAAATAAACCTTGCGTTTTGGGGAAATTTTTATTGGTATCGATATGGCTATATTAGCAAATGCGAAATAAATTATCCCGTGAACTGCAAATTCAGATGGTTGATCATGGTATTGTTTTGCCTGATTCTTGTTGGGTGCGGCAGGGATGACTCCGAAAAAGAACGTAAAACACTGATATTTTGCAGCGATGTTGATGTTACCAATATCAATCCATATGCCGCTTCAAATTTGAGCGAGCCCAGCATTATCGAGGCATTGTTTGAAGGCTTGGTCGTTCCCGATCCCATAACTTATCAGCCTCTCCCCGGCGTTGCCGACAGGTGGTCAATTTCGGAAAGCGGTAAAATTTACGAGTTTCATTTGAGGGACAACGCAAGGTGGTCCAATGGGGACATGATTGTTGCGGAAGACTTTGTTTTCACCGCTAAGCGAGCCCTGTCTTCGAAACCAAGCAATCCTTCCGTCGAGCTATTTTTTCCAATAAGAAATGCCGAAAATTTTTACAGACAGGAGATTAGAGACTTCAATGAGGTTGGTATCCATGCCATCGGTAAGCACACTTTGCGCATAGAACTGGAACGGCCTTTGAATTCGTTCATATGCATAGTTATGCAGCCCTGCTGGTATCCTCTGAATGAGGAGGTCTGCGAGTCAATTGATAGGTACAATGACTGGAATGATTTTTTCTTCAATATCATCTCGAATGGTCCGTTTATAGTTATCGACAAGAGGGCCAACAATAGCGTGATCTTGGGGAGAAATCCGTATTACTGGGGTTACGAGGCAGTCAAGCTGGATGAAATTAACTTTATCGTTAGTTCCGATATCATTCAAAGCCTCAATATGTTTAGGAATGGTATTGTTGACATCTGCGCCTATAATCCCCAAAATTTACGCCATTCATTTGATCTAGTCGATGAAGATGACGTTAAGTCCGAGGTTCATTTCGGCTGTTTTTACCTTTTGCTCAATACGAAGAAGAAACCATTGGATGACAAGAGAGTTAGGATGGCCTTAGCCATTGCGATTAGTAGAAAAGAGTTGCTTGACTTGCTATCGATGGGGGAAGTTTCTGCCGCATATGGGTTAATACCGACATTTGGGCCAGATTACAAAGCTTCCAAGCTGTTCGAAGAGAATCCGGAGCGTGCTCAGGAACTTCTAGCTGCGGCTGGCTATAATAATGGTGAAGGGTTTCCCAAAATACGGCTCATTTGCAGCGGTAGCAAATGGCAAAATATAGTCTGCATGTTCCTAAAAGATGAGCTGAAATATGCTCTAAACATAGAAGTGGACATTGATTGCGTGGAAAGGGATGAATTTCTGGCCATGCGCAGGGAAGGAGATTTTGACATCTGCTGCGGTGATTGGTACGGCGACTATCCCGATCCGGAAAAATTTCTAAGGCTGTTTTCAGGAAAAGGTCAACGGGCCTATTGTGGATGGTACAGCGACGAATACGACGAACTATTGAATGCAGCTTATTACGTGCGCGACGATGGGGAACGGCTTAGGCTACTAAGGGATGCTGAGCTGCTGCTAATGGGAGATATGCCTGTGATTCCGCTGTACTTTGATTCGAGCTTATATCTTGTAAGAAGGAATATCAAAGGTTGGGATTCGGGTTTGTTAATCCATCAGTGGAAGACCATAGACATTGAAAAGGAATAAAGGGTTACTATGGTACTTTCTAAGCTTTACGCTGAAGAAGCTTGGATCCAGATCAATATCCGTGTAGTAATAATTTTCGTATTGGTTACCGTTTTCGCTCAGATTGACGAAACATATGTTCAATTTTTCACCACTCCTAAGATAGTTTTTGATTACGCTTTGCTCGTCATTGTGGGTAATTGTCACCGTGCACAAATTTTTATATGTTTTGGCGATATTTTTCAATGATTTGAACAACTTACTGGGGGTCGTTTTTTCCACTGCAATGTTTTCAAATTCCAAATCAAGGCCGCAATTACGCCTGCTGCACAGTAAAATTTTATCGTAGCCGTTTTCCTGGATATATTCCAAAATTCGCAGGCGCATCGCCTTATTTTTCTGTAAATAACCGAGAATAGATTTTGTTAAAACTAGTAAACGCATGGTTGCCTAAAATTTAATTTTGCGATTTTCACAACAAGAATTTGCATAAATTTTGAGACATTCCTATTTTCATTGAAATTTTAAAGGGGAGATTAATATATACCCAAAAGGATAAGTATGGTTTGTTCGAAAATTTTTTCATTTTTGGCCGAAGCGCAGGTGAATAACGTTTCCTTTACGCAATCGCTGTGTACAATTGTGATTTTTTTGTCCATATTCGGTGCTTGCGGCTATCTGATAGTGCGTTTTTGTAAGCGCGGTAGCTTTGTTAGGAATCGTTATCCAACGGATGAAACGAAAAAAATTAAAATTTTAGACAACAAATTTTTGTACGGAAGGAAGTACCTAACCCTTGTGGAATGCTGTGACAAGCGTTTGCTGATCCTCGTAAATAGGGAAGACGTTGTGAAACTGAGCGAATGGGAGATCGGGGCAAATGAAACTGATAGATAGCCACTGCCATTTGTATGATTTTTACAACAATGGTGACTTGGAAAAGGTATTGACTCGTGCAAGTGGTGCCAATGTGAAGCACCTCGTGGCGATCGGTACGTCGCCACAGGATTTTGAAATTAATTGCTCTCTGGCGAAAAATTTTAGCAACATAAACTACACCGTAGGCGTACATCCTTTGTTTCACGGCGAATCCGTTCCAAATTTTGAGCCCTACCTCACCGCAGATAAGACTCCCATTGCCATAGGAGAGATTGGTCTGGATTATCACTCTTTGCCTGCCGATTCCCGGGACGAAATCGTAGCAGCACAAAAGAATTTATTCATCGCTCAGTTGCGTGCTGCAAAAAAATGCGGCTTGCCAGTTGCACTGCATTCTAGGGAAGCTTTCGCCGATACCTTTGCTTTGGTTGCTGAGTCGGGGATAAGTGGTGGTAAAATTTTATTTCATTGCTACGGCTATGGCGTAGAAGAGATGCGTGCTATAAATGAGCTAGGTGCGTACGTATCTTTTTCGGGAACAATAACTTATAAAAATGCACACGTGCTTCGTGAAGCCCTGCGCATCGCCAATAAAGATAGGCTGCTCATTGAAACCGATTGCCCCTATCTGGCGCCTGTTCCGCATCGTGGAGAAGCGAATGAGCCGTCATTTTTGGTACATACTGCCAGGTTTATTGAAGAATTTTTCTCCAACGATTGCGCCGGCATCTTGGATAAAATTTTTGACAACACGGTTCAATTTTTCCATTTAAAAATACAGTAGGATTGTACCTTGGACTTATCCCTTAGCAGTGAGCAAAAGCTTCTTCAGAAAATTAGCCCGGCTATGTTTCAGTCCCTCAATATTCTCCAGATGAACGTGGCCGATTTGCGAAACCTTGTTCTCAAAGAGTGTGAAAAAAACCCAGCCGTGGAACCGGTTGAGTGTGGGAGATTATCCTACCTTGGCCGAAATGAGGATTTCAGCGATATCAAAGCTGAGCAATCAATGGAGGAATATATTCTATGCCAAGTCCCGGAGTGGCCAGACTCCAAGAGGGCTATTTTGGCTACCATTCTGAAAAATCTCGATGAAAAAGGATTTTTTGCTGGTAAAGTGGATGCCATCGCCACTGAACATGGCGTTTCACCGAAAATAATTGGTGATGTTCTCGATGAATTAAAAACTCTCAAACCCTATGGGATCGGTGCCAAGGATTTATCGGAAGCACTGTTAATTCAGTTGGACAACATTTCCGGGATTGACGCGATGACCAGGAGAAAGGCGGAACGAATAATTGGAGTATATCTTTGCGATTTGCTGCGTGGATCTCTAAGGAAAATAGCCAAGGAAGAGAACATGGCATTGGAAGATGTGAGGGCCATTGGGAGGCTTGTGAGTCGGTTGCGATTCAATCCGCTATCGTTTTTTGAACGGGATGTTGCTTTGGCAGTTATCCCAGATGTAAAATTTTTCAGGCGAAGCGGCGAGTGGGTCGTGGAAGTGAACGACACTTACTACCCGCAACTTAGGTTCAGTGGTACCTATAAGAGCTTACTCGCGGGCCATTCCGACCTTGAAAGCGTAAAATATTTGAAAAATCAAGCGAAAAGCGCCCGCCTACTAACAAAGGCCATTTTTAGAAGAAAGGATACTTTGTTGAAAATTGCCCAATCCATTCTTGAGCACCAGATGCAATTCTTTACCTACGGGCAAAAATGGCTGAAACGCCTATCCATGAGCGAGATCGCCGAGGATATTTCGATGAATGTTTCTACGGTTAGTCGAGCAATTTCAGGTAAGTATGCCGAGACGCCCCATGGAACGTTCAAAATGTCCGTATTTTTTGAGTCTGGGGTGAGGGATTGTTCCGCGACTTTCATCAAGACCGAGATGAAAAATTTGATATTAACTTCGCGGGCGCATCTCAGTGATGAAAAAATTGCCCGCGTTTTAGAGGAACAAGGCATTGAGGTTTCAAGAAGAACCATTGCCAAATACCGCAAACAAGAAAATCTTCCCAACTCGAGAGTCAGGAAAATTTCCTAGACAAAACAAACAAAGGTAAAGTCAAAATGTTGGTGTAATAATATTTTTTTGGTGATATTTAGCCACAAAATTATCTCCGTTGCACCATAGCTCATCATTTATTAGGAGCTTGTATTCGAAATTGCCCTTCCCCTTACATTTGTCACACTCGAATACCCAAAATTTGGCATCTTTATTTTTCATTGCAACACCTTTATCCCAACTTAATCCACAGCCAGCCCCTCGGATGTAAAGCGTATTTCCAAACCCAATGTCCACTTCGGCAATTATTTTAGTTGATTCAACTTTACTACTATGTTTACCCTTTTCGCAGGAATCACCAACCTCGATGTGTTCAATTACAGTGTTGCCGCAGACCGATATTCCGGTAACTCCTCCCGTTGAGGATAATTTTCCGTGGCTTGACGAACCTTCTGAACAACAACATTTTCCTACCATACTATCGACTCTGTTTTTGATCCTACACTTGGCATTATAGTTTTTTTACAAAAATTTTAAAAGAAAAAATTTTAAAAATTTTATAAAAATTTAATCCCTTGACTTTTCTGCGTAGCTCGATTGCTATGGAAGCATGTCAAAAACGTGTATTTTTGTGTCATTAGTTTTGCTAGTTTGTACCCTGTGTGGATGCAAAACTTCCGAACCGGAGGAAACTTATCACTCAAAGTTGCCGTGGGCACGCCCAGCTGCCTGGGACGCTGGGAGAACGCTTGCACCGGTGAAAAAAATTCCTCCGAAATCAACGCATCAATCGCGGCGTGGCATCTAAGTTTTCCCGCCGTGACTTTGTACGTCGTTGCCACCTCCATTGGAAATTTGGGCGATATTTCGCCTCGTGCCATTGAGACTTTGCGCGCTGCGGATTGCATAATCTGTGAAGACAGCCGTGTGAGTTCAAAAATTTTGGATAAGTTTGGCATCAAGAAGCCACTGCTTATTTGTAGGGATGACAACGAGGTCAGAATTTTAGGAAAAGTTTTGGATTTTCTGATGGAGGGAAAAAATGTGTGCCTAATTAGCGATGCCGGCACGCCATGCATAAGCGATCCCGGATTTAAGCTTGTACGGGCCTGCAGAAATCAATGCATAAAAGTAGAGGCTATTCCCGGTCCGTGCGCAGCCATAGGAGCATTGTCGATTTCCGGTTTGCCAACGGATGGATTTTTGTTCGCAGGGTTTCTTCCTTCAAAAAAGTCCGCCCGGGTAAATTTTTTTAGAAAATATGCCGAATTTGATTACACTTTGATCTTCTACGAATCTTGCCACCGCATCACCAAATTCTTGGACGATGCCCAGGAAGTTTTTGATTCGGAGCGTGTGATATTTGTCGCCAAGGAGTTAACCAAGCTTCATGAAACGTTTTGGATCGGTAAATTGCCCATCGTGCGCGAAAAAATGGCGACTGCCTCGATGAAAGGTGAATTTGTGGTCATCATTGCTCCCTCCCGTTTCGCCATGTGAATATTGCTTGCACAAGACTGATCAGTGTATTAGTTGAGAGACGTTATGATTTCGAAGGCTAAGAAATCTGTTTCAAAGACTAGGAAGTCCTTACCGGCGTCGGGTGACCAATTGGTGAAAATACGTGCCAAGCCGGTTGTTGCTACTGCTACCGTTGATATCCCCAGAGGAGAGGGGGTGGGGCGGAAAAAGATGGATGAAATGCAGGTGGAGGACCGCCCTGATTTAACGATTTGGCAGCGGATCCGGGTCGCGCGCCACCCGGATCGCCCCTATTCTATGGACTACGTGGGGGATATTTTTTCAAATTTTCAGGAATTACACGGAGACAGGTTGTTTGCCGATGACCACTCGACTATCTGCGGAACGGCCATGTTTGGCGCCTTGCCTGTTATGATAATTGCTCAGCAAAAGGGGAGAACAACAAAGGAAAAAATTTTTCATAACTTTGGTTCACCAAATCCGGAAGGCTATCGTAAGGCGTTGCGATTGATGAAGCTTGCAGCCAGGTTTAAGCTGCCGATCATAACTTTCATCGATACCGCCGGAGCCTATCCCGGTGTTGGTTCTGAAGAGCGCCACGTCGCGGAGGCGATTGCTGTTAATTTGCGCGAAATGGCTGCAATGGGCACGCCGATCATTTCCGTAATAATAGGGGAAGGGGGATCGGGTGGGGCGCTTGGCATAGCCGTTTCTGATCGCGTTCTTATTATGGAAAACGCATATTACTCCGTGATTTCTCCGGAGGGCTGTGCCGCTATTCTGTGGAAGGATCGTGCCAAGGCCCCGGAAGCAGCCGAAGCTCTGTGCCTATCTTCGAAAAATTTGCTAAAATTTGGTATCGTTGAAGAGGTCATAGAAGAGCCACCTGAGGGGGCACACAATGATCGTAAAGCTGCTTCCCAGGCAGTTAAAGCTGCTTTGGAAAAACATTTGCGTGAACTCTTGCAAATCAAGTCTGTTGATAAGTTGCTGTCCGCAAGATACGCTCGTTTCCGCAAATTTGGCGTGTTTATTGAAAATAAGGGTGAAAAATCAGAACAAATAGCATGAAGTTTGGCCGATTAATCCTACTCCTCTCCAACGTTTTATTCGCTACAATTTCCTGTGTTTTAATTTCCCGTTTATGGCATTCTAAAAAACAGGAGGCGTACATGTTGAGCCGCATAGGCGAATTAACTTCTCAGCAAAATCGCCTGTGTGAGGAGTTTGAATTAAAGCAAGATTATATGCGGAAGATGATGAGCGATGGAGAGTTTGTGGAACAAATTATCCGAGAGAAGACGGGGCTTTCAAAGCAAAATGAGATAATTTTTAAGTTCGGTGACTAAGGAGAGTTTATATGGAAAAAGCGGCAAAAGAAATACGTATGCGTTTCTGCGATTTTGGGCAGGGACATGTTTTTAAGTTTTGGGAAATTTTGTCCGACGACGAACGAATCAGGCTACTTCAACAGGCTAAGAACATAGACTTGGAGTACTTTTCAAATATTATTCATTCTGTTTTGCATGGGCGGCGAGTGAATGACGACTTTTTATCAAACATTCAGCCGGCAAAGTTTATTAAATTTCCCAATAGTGAGGCAGATTGGCAGCGATGCAGTGGTATTTCCCACATTGGTGGACAAAAGATTCGTGAGGGCAAGGTGGCTGTTTTTATGGTTGCCGGTGGGCATAGTACGAGGCTGGGGCGCTCTGTCCCAAAGGGGATGGTGCCAATTACTCCGATAAAAAAGAAACCAATCTTTCAGGTTTTTGCCGAAAAGATACTTGCCGCTGAAAAGAAGTATGAGCAAAAATTTCACTGGATAATTTTGACGAGCGACAAAACTCACAATGAAACCATAGAGTTTTTCGGCAAAAACAATTCCTTTGGAATCGAGAACATTCATTTTATAAAGCAAGGTCTAATGCCGGCAATTGACTACGATGGGAAGATCATCATGGAGGCGCGAGACAAGATTGCCATGCATCCCAATGGGCATGGCGGAGCATTAACAGCACTGGGGCAATCCGGTATGCTTTCCATGCTCGAAAATGCCGGTGTTGATACGATTAGTTACCTTCAGGTCGACAATCCTTTGGTCCGTTGTGTGGATCCCTATTTGATCGGTACCCATGCAAAAAATCAGGCACAGATTACATCGCGCATGGTAAAAAAATTGTATCCGGAGGAAAAAGTTGGCGTTTTTTGCGAGTATAACGGAAGGATGCGTGTCATAGAATATTCCGACTTACCAAAGGAGTGCGCTATGGCTAGAACTCCTGCAGGAGAGCTGCAGTTTTATGCCGGCAATACCGCCATACACGTATTTGATCTGGACTTCATCAAGCGTTTCAATGGAGACGATATCCAATCGGAAATTCCCTACCACATGGCGAAAAAAATTATCCCCACCATAGATAATCTTGGGGAACCATATGTGCCAGACTCGCCAAACGGAATTAAATTGGAAATGTTTATTTTTGACGCGTTTCCCTTCGCTGAGCGTAGTGTTATTGTGGAAAGCAATAGGAGTGAAATATTTAGCCCGGTGAAAAACAGCGAGGGTATGGATTCGCCGAAGACTTGCAAGCAGGACCAGTTGCGATTGTTTGCCCATTGGCTGCTGCAAGCTGGAGCGGAAATTCCCGTCGATGCTACGGGGTTGCCTCCATTTGATATCGAAATAAGCCCGATGTTCGCTGACAACGAAAAAGATTTTATGAAGAAATGGGTGAAGCTGGAAAATAAGCCAGCCATAGGGCCGGGACAATATGTAGAATGATTTGACATTGTGCCTGATTTTTTGTATACTATCTCCATGTCTGACATTGGGAAATTGGTAGGTAGCATTGATTTATTAAAAAATACTCGGGATAATATTCGCGAATTTTTGAGCTGCGATACTTTGCCAAGTTGGGCTCGGGATTCCGTCGTTGAATTATTAAGTAGGAAAGAAGGCGGTGAGTTAAACGACCGTTTTTTCAAGACATCGGAGTTTGGTACGGGGGGAATTCGTGGCCGTACAATTGCCAAGACTATAACAAAAGCTGAGTTAGGCAATTCAAACTCGGATATTCCCGAACATGCTTCCGTGGGCTCAGTTTTCGTGAACGATTTCAACATAATTCGCGCCACTGTGGCCCTATTCAGGTATTGCAAAAAATATTTGAATAATGCGGGATTGGCTCACGAACTACCGTCGCTCGTAGTCGCCCATGATACTCGTTTTTTTTCGAAGCATTTTTGCGAATTGTGTGCCTCTACATGGCTCAAATTAGGCGGCCATTGTATGATTTTTGATGGACCTCGTTCGACTCCACAGCTGAGTTTTTCTGTCAAACACTTGGGTGCTACCGCTGGAGTGATGTTAACCGCAAGTCACAACCCCTGGCACGACAACGGTTTCAAGGCATATTTTTTAGACGGTGCGCAAATGGTTGACCCACATGCGTCAGGGGTGATCAGGGAGTATGACTTGGTAACATTGGCCGAAATAGTTCCCTTCTTGGACAAGGACCTGTCAAATGTTGCCACGCTGAGCAAAGACGTTGATTTTGCCTACTTTAAAGTTGTGGAAGAAACTATATTGGACCGCGATCTAGTGAAAAATTTTTCGCCAACGGTAGTTTTTACACCTCTCCATGGGGTAGGAGCCGTATCGGCGTTGCCACTCATGGAAAGGCTTGCCATCGAACATAGCGTCGTTGAGAGTCAGAATGATTGCGATTCGCGATTTAGCACTGTAAAGTCCCCGAATCCGGAAAACAAAGAGGCCCTAAAATTAGCCGTAAAAAGAGCTAAATCACTGGGATATGAGCTCGTATTGGCGACGGATCCGGATGGCGATCGCACTGCAATTGCGGTAAAAAACAAGTTTGGTAAATTTGAATATTTTTCCGGAAATGTTGCTTGGTCTCTCCTTGTAGATTATCGCCTATCAAAACTAAAGGAGCTTGGCATCTTAGATCCTTCAAATGGGGACAAATTCGCAATTATAAAGACATTTGTAACAACGCCCCTCATCGACAAAATTGCCGCCACTTTTGGCGTTAAATGCGTCAATACTTTGACGGGATTTAAGTGGATCGGTGAAAAAATTGAGGACTATGAGCGAAAATTAACCGCTGCAATGAAGAACGATGGAGGGTTGGTGCCAAATTACAATGCCTCTTCGGCGGCAAAAAGGCGTGAGTTACTCCTGAAGTATTCCACTTTTTTTGTTTTTGGCTGCGAGGAAAGTTACGGGTGCCTATCTAGCGACATTGTGCGCGACAAAGATGGTGCTTCGGCGGTACTCATGCTCTGTGAGCTAGCGGCTTACGCTAAAAGGCATGGCATGAATTTGTGTGAACTTCGCGACGAAATGTTCCGAAAATATGGGTGCTTTGGCGAATCAGTCCTAAATATTTACTACGATGGGGCAGATGGGGCAGGGAAAATTGACAATATTTTGGCAAGTTACCGCGATTCCCGCCCAGAAATGGTTAACAATGTCCGCATTACGAAATTCATCGATTTCCAAAAAGATCAACTGTTCGATGAAGATGGGAAAAAGATCCCGGAGCAAAAATTTTTCTTCATAGAGCTGGAGAATGGCTGCAAATACGCCGTTCGAGCGAGTGGTACGGAGCCAAAGATAAAGTTTTACATGTTTTGCGAAGGGAAGGTTTCCGAAAATTTAGATTCTGAAAAGCGGCACGTCGAGGCCCTACTAAAGAAAATGAAGAAGTATCTCGAGCGAGATGCCAATGGACGAGCGGAATTTCGTGCTTGATGGAACGTTTCGAAGTTTGTAGTTCTGTCCCCATGATTTTTAACGGAGATAAGTTGCTTTTGATTGCGGGTCCATGCATGTTGGAGAGTGAGTACGTTGCTTTCAGTGCCGCTGAAAAATTGATCGAGATTGAGGAGCTATACCCGCACATTGCCGTGGTGTTTAAGGGATCCTTTGACAAAGCCAACCGCTCATCCATACGCAGCGCGCGGGGACCTGGATTAGAGGAAGGACTTAAAATTTTATCCCTAGTTAAGGAGAAATATGGCCTCAAAGTTACAACGGATATACATTTACCGGAGCAGGCCAATCACGCGGCGAAGGTTTGCGACCTTCTGCAAATCCCTGCCTTTCTTTGCAGGCAAACCGATCTTTTAGTTGCTGCCGCACATACAGGTAAGTCCGTATCCGCAAAGAAAGGGCAGTTTTTATCCCCTCAGGAAATGCACTACGTAGTGGAAAAACTGCGCGAAGCCGGTGCCAAAGAAATCATTCAGATCGAACGGGGAGCAAGTTTTGGCTATAATAACCTCGTCGTTGACATGCGTTCCTTCGATATTTTGAAACGAAATAATTGTCCCGCTGTTTTTGATGCTACTCACAGCGTACAGCTTCCCGGAGGTGGAAACGGTGTGACAATAGGGCAACGCGATTTTGTCCACATTCTTGCTAAGGCAGCGATTGCAGCGGGAGCCGATGGTCTGTTTTTCGAGATTCACCCAAACCCCGATGAGGCGTTGTGTGACGCGGCAAATCAACTGTCCTTCAATCATTTTGCCCGAGTCATTGCCGAATGTTCAGCCATTTGGCGCGTTTGCAAGGGTATGGCAAATAATTAGATTTGCATTTGCAAGATTAAAGTTCAAAATTTTACTTGTTTTTTTATGTAAAGTATTTTTTGTCCTGAAGCTTGCCTATTTGAAGCATTTTTTTCATTTGGCCTTGATCAGGCCGGTATAAGTTGCTTTAACGGGAACACGCAGGTGTGGAATTTACGATTTTTAGTGAATGAAAGTGATATTATGATAGGGATATTTTGGTTTGTGCCCCTAGCGGCTATTATTGCGCTATGTTTTGCACGCTACTTTTTTATTACCATGAAAAAGGCTCACGAGGGCAATGCCACGATGATTGCCATTGCGTCGAGTGTGCGTAGGGGAGCTATGGCTTATTTGAAGCAACAATATGGGGTTGTTTTTTTAGTTTTTCTCGCAGTTGGGTTGATGCTGGCATTTCTTTCCTACGTGGTTAAAATTCAAAACAAGTGGGTTCCTCTGGCGTTTATGACAGCAGGATTTTGCTCAGCATTGGCGGGATTTTTGGGAATGAGAACTGCAACGGCAGCATCTTCTAGGACGGCCTATGCAGCTTCAAAGTCGTTGGATGCTGGCTTGAAAGTGGCCTTCCGCAGTGGTGCGGTGATGGGACTTGTCGTTGTTGGATTAGCCTTATTGGACTATTCGTTTTGGTATTTTGTCCTAAACATGTTCGTTGATCTGAGCAAGCCATCCGCCAAAATATTGGCCATCACCAGTACGATGCTTACTTTTTCCATAGGAGCTTCCCTGCAAGCATTGTTCGCCCGTGTGGGTGGAGGAATATTTACGAAGGCTGCCGATGTTGGTGCCGACTTGGTCGGAAAAGTAGAGGCTGGAATTCCAGAAGATGACGTACGCAATCCTGCAACGATCGCCGATAATGTTGGTGACAATGTTGGCGATGTTGCGGGAATGGGTGCTGATTTGTACGAATCTTACTCCGGTTCCATTTTAGCTGCCGCATCTTTGGGTGCTGTCGCATTCAGGCATATGGGTGCCGCTACGCAATTACATGCGGTTTTAGCTCCGCTGTTGATCTGTGTGCTGGGAGTCTTTGCTTCTATTGCAGGTATATTTTTCGTAAAAACTACGGAAAAAAGTTCCAGCTTTGATTTGCTGTGCTCCCTGTCTAGGGGGATGAAAGTTAGTTCCGTTATCGTTTGCGTGGGTTCCATTTTAATCCTAAAAATGATGAGTATTCCAAATTTTTTAGGCATTTGGGGATCGGTCATGGTTGGGTTGGGGATCGGAATATTTATCGGCGAAACCACGGAATATTTCACCTCCCAGGCTCATAGGCCGACGAAGCGTATCGCAGAATGCGCAAATACGGGAGCGGCGACGGTTATCATTTCCGGATTTGGGAATGGCATGATATCAACTTTACTCCCAGTGTTGGCTGTGACCTTGGGAATGGTCTGTTCCTATCACCTTGCCGCATATGGAAGTGACAATACTACCATGGGTTTATATGGCATTGCGATTTCGGCTGTTGGCATGCTCTCGACGTTAGCCATAACACTTGCAACTGATGCCTATGGCCCTATCGCGGACAACGCTGGTGGCAACGCGGAGATGAGCAAGCTTGGGGCTCACGTTCGCGCCCGCACCGATGCCCTCGATGCCCTCGGCAACACAACGGCAGCCACGGGCAAAGGCTTTGCCATTGGTTCCGCGGCTTTGACGGCTCTGGCCCTCATGGCTTCCTACGTTGAGGGAGTAAAGTTTGCCCTGCTCAATGCGGGTGGAAAATTTATTTCCGTCAATGGGGTGGACATTGCCCTGAAAAAAGCAACAATGAGTAATATTTTACATGCCTACGATGTGAATCTGCTCAATCCCAATGTTTTGATCGGGATGCTCATTGGCTCGATGTTAACTTTTCTATTTTCGGGGCTGACAGTCAATTCCGTTGGCCGTGCAGCGGCAAAAATGGTGGAAGAAGTGCGGCGACAATTCCGCGAAATAAAGGGCATAATGAGCGGAGAAGAGGCGCCCGATTACGCCCGCTGTGTGACGATCGCAACTTCTGCAGCTCAAAGGGAAATGCTGCTTCCTGCAGTCATCGCCATCGCCTCGCCGATCATCGTCGGACTTGTCTTTGGCATACCTGGCGTGATGGGCCTTCTTGGTGGAGCCTTGTCTAGCGGTTTTGTCTTGGCGATATTTTTGTCAAATTCCGGTGGGTCGTGGGATAATGCCAAAAAATACATCGAGGAAGGCGCTTGTGGAGGAAAGGGCTCTAACGCGCACAAGGCCACCGTTGTCGGGGACACAGTTGGCGATCCATTTAAGGACACAGCCGGGCCAAGTCTTAATATTCTAATAAAGCTAATGACCATTGTTTCCGTAGTCACGGTCGGGCTTGCGGTTTCCTATAGCCTATTTTAAAAGCTTTGCGCAGGACCTTCACCACCTCGTAGGGAAGAATCGCCAGCAGGAGAGCGGCCACCGCTAGTGGAAGAAAACGGTAACCCCAAACAAAACCATTAGGGTCATTTATAAAAAATTGCCATCCTAAGTTTCGTTAATTTGTTTCTTTTGTCGCACTTGGAGGCATAAATGTCTCCAATAATCTACTGTATTTAACTTGCTTTGCTGTATATTCCTCAGGATTATTATTTTGGTTATTTCCATTGTCAAAAAAACTAATTTTTCGTTGACAAAAGCAAAATGCCCAAATTAAGTACCGTCAGTGCAACCTAGGGAATTAGTTAGACAATACTCGCTGAGTTCCGATGGTGGTTGTTTTTATCTCTAACTAAAAGGAATAGCATTATGGGTAGTATAAATATAAAAGGTTTTAACGATCCTGAAATGGTGGAAATTTTCTCCAATGGTATAACTAGGTGCATAGCTCCCCAGGACATTGCCACCAGGTTTTTTACCGAGCTCACCGATGGCGAGCGCACGGAAATAGCGGATGATTTCATCATTGATTCATGCATGAGATGCCCCGTGCGTTTTCTTTGACGGACGACAGGGGCATAGGCTTAGATTACGTTGGTGATATGTGGGGAGAAGGAAATAATAAGTCCATCACCGTTAGAATAATAAGACTTGCTGTTTATGCATAAAATTGGGTAAAATCATTTAAGCTGAGCGTTTTAATAAATTGCAATGAAAAGGAGGTGCTGGTTTGGCGTACTGCGGAAAAGTCTAGCATGCGATTTAGTCCCGCGATAGAAATTGGCAAAAGTAGTTAGGTAGAGTGGATTATATTTCTCATTTACAAAATTTACGTATAAATTTCTTGAAATTATGAAATATTTATGAATATTCCACCTGAAGAGAGTCAAACAAGAATAACTTCTTCCAGAGAGCCTTCGCCGGAGGTTATTTGGAGAGGTAGGGTTATTAGAGTTGTTACTGTAATGGCTGTTGCAGGGGGAGTGGCGGGGTATTATGCTACTAGCAATTTTCGTGGTGCTATTATGGGTATTGTTGCAGGAGCAACGCTAGGGCTTGCCGTTGGAATCTATATCGAACATCGCAGAAATTTAGGCGAAAGGCAGGTTTCTGTTGCTGCCAAGGCGCCAACAGAAGGGGATGGTCATCAAGCAAGATCTCCTTCACATAAACAAAGTGAAAAAACAAGAGGGGAAGTTGTTGATGAGGCACCAACAGAAGGGGATAAGGATGGTTATCAAGTAAAACCTCCTTCAAATGAGCAAAGTGAAAAAACAGAAAACGAGACGGAATTTATTACACAAATCAAAAATGACAATGGTAATAATGTTGTTTTTAGCTTCAAAAACAAGGGTGTGTGTACTGAATTTAAGAAGGCTTTCACTGCTCTTGATTCAAAGAATCAAAAGGAGTTAGCGTTAGCAATTTCCGCACAAACCCAACAGGGCAGTTTTTCATTTCCACTTGCAGGTCAAAAGGTAAGTGTTACTTTTGCTAAAGTAGATGCTCAAAAACATGTTTGCACTATTGAAAGATTTGACATTCTCAAGGAACGAGCTCCGAGAGGTGATCCGAAGCTAGCAGAACTTTTAGCGAGAATGGGAAGAGGCATGCAAGCTCAAGAATTGATAGGGCACTTGAGACCCGCGGTGCATCGCTTGAACTGGCCAAATGGGAATAGATTAGGGCTCATTTTCGGGGGGAGAAACATCCCCCAAGATGTGCGAAACTGTCTTCCTCAGAACCAAGCACATTGCGCATATTTTGATGAAGCCCTAGCTTTTTTAGCCGCTGTGGAAAATCAAGGCATATCCATCGACGTTCCTTCTCCTCCTGCCGCCCTTCCATCGCTAATTTTACGGGATGGGACTCGGGTATCCGTAGCGACGAACTCCAGGGCATGGGCGATTACATTGGGGCCGGGGCAACAACCAATCCGAATAGCTCAAGAATTGATAAGACTGTATAAAATTTTAGACATGCTTGAAGCATTTGGCAATGATCAAGGCAATAACTGTGATATCAGTTCATGGCAATGTAACGCTATTACGAGGAAATGAAGGGGTCTGGGAAGCGAGACTGAACCAGAAAGATAGAATCTTGTACCGATCACAAAGAGATGATTCTATTTTAATTGGAAAGGTATGGGGACATACATAATATAAAAAAATAAATAGCCCATACGAGTATAATACCTTTTGTGCCCTAAAGCCTTAGGGCATTATTTTTTCCAAGGTTTTTTGCAAAGTTTTGTTTCACTGCACGCCTTTATAGTCAAATTACTTGACAAAGACATAAGAATTAAATCTGTAGCAAAGGTGGCATGTTATACAACGGACTTGAAAAAAAGGGTATTAAAATAGGAAAGCACACACAGTGTAAAGGAAACGAGCGAGGTGTTCGATGTGAGTGAGTGTGCGATATTTGCATGAAAGAAGAAGTTGAGGGAAACGGGGAATCTAGAGAG
>JAIRMI010000078.1 GCA_031258795.1 Puniceicoccales bacterium
GAGCAATATGGGAGTATTTGGCAAAATTTTGCAAAAGCTATCTAATGTGCAAGACGAAAATCTTGATGATGGACGCGACCCATTTGAAGGTTCATAGGACAGCGGCGAGCCTAAAAAAAAGGAGGTCTTCCCCGTGGCACATCGGGCGAACCAAAGGAGGACTTGGCAGCAAATTGCACGCCCCATGCGACGCTTTCGGGTAGCCGTGAGGTTGCTGCTGACCGCTGGGAACGTTAGCGACATCGTTGGCGCCGGTGAACTGCTGAAAGACTTACAGGACAGCGGCGAGCCTAAAAAAATAGGTCTTCCCCGCGCCACATCGGCCAAGCCAAAGGAAGACTTGGTAACAAATTGCACGCCCCATACGACGCTTTCGGGCAGCCGGTGAGGCTGCTGCTGACTGCTGGGAACGTTAATGACATCGTTGGCACCGGAGAATCGCTGAAAGACTTACAGGACAGCGGCGAGCTATCTGCTGGCGGACAAAGGGTACGGCGCCAACTGGTTTCGGGAGGGGGCTGAGGCAACGGAGGAGCGGAGCCCCTGCATATCTCCGCTGTGCTACTGCAAAGCCCAGTAACCGGCCTGTACAAGCGGCGCCACAAGTGCGAATTACCTCTGCTGGCAGACAAAGGGTACGACGCTAACTGGTTTCGGGAGGGGCTGAGACAGCGGAGGGTGGAGCCATGCATCCCGTCCATAAGTAGCCGTAAGGTCCAGTAACCCTACCATGCGGGCCTGTACAAGCGGTACCACAAAATCGAAAACATCTTCCGCAGATTGAAGAATTGGCACCGCACCCCACATTGGGCGCCAAAGGTGGACTCGGCAGTAAATTGTACGCCCCTATGATCGCTGTGATCTCACCTTCTTTTCTTACACACCTTTTTCCACCACATCTGCATCCCCTGCTCCTTCCTCTTTTATTTGAGCTTATGAGTCCTGACCCTAGGACGACCATGAAATTTTATAGTTTTAGTGCACTCTACCTCACAAGTTTCGCCCACTTTAATCGCCTGTCGTCCTTTCATTTAAGCAACTTAGAAGCTTGGCTGCCCAGCGCATTTTTAGCTTGAATATTTTTGAGAAATTTTTACCATTTGCTTGTTAAAATGGAAATGATATGGAAGATAGTGGAAATGTAGACAAGCCCAAACTTTCTAGGACTAGAAACACTTGGTTAGGACGTTTTAGCGTTTGGTTGGACCGTATTTTTTCTTCCAAAACTGATCGAAGTAAAAATTTACAAGATTTTCGCAATGCAGTTAGCTATTTGAACAATAAGTACGGCGACAAGATCCCCGATCTTAGGACAAAGTTAACTGAAAAATTGGCACACTACCAATCCAATAGGCGGGGAATTGATGGGCAAGGAGGAAGGCGTCGCGTATTCACAGAACAGGATCTAAAAAAGTTGGAAGACGAAGCGAAAAAAGAAAAATTTCGAAAAGAACTATTGGCAGGTATTGGAAATACTCAATTGAGAACTTCTGCTCAACGTGAATATATTGTGCAATATTGTGAAAATATGGTTGCCAACGGAAATAAAATAGAATATGCTATTGAAGTTGGCAAGGCCATGAACATGTTATACGCGGAAGGCATTGAGAGTGTTTTGCCCCAAAAGCCCATTAACATACATAAAATAGCGTACAATGCTGATGGTGCAGAGATGAGAGGAGCCGTTACAGATAAGCTAAGAACCATAATGTCCAGACATGGAGCTGATTATCGTATTATGGAATCTTATTTTGAACAACAAAAACAAGATTCATGGAATCCGTTATCTCTGTGTATGAAATATTTTTACTTGCAACAGCGCGCAGATCCGGAGCAAATTAGCGAACAATATTATCTTGCTACATACAGCCAAGAAGAGTTGGGAGCGGCATTTAATGAGTGGTATCCAAGTGAGGGTGACAAAAAAAAATATGCCAAAACAGTTTCCATGTATCAGGCTTTTACTGCCATTACTTTGGCGCGGTTAAGTTTTGAAGACCCTTCTCCGGTTTCACAGGAAAATAGGACGATTACTCTACATCGTGGCGTTAATTCCGTGAATGCCAATAGCCGTAAACAGGGAATAGCCGATTCGACATCTCTTGGCGAGGTAGATCCAAAATTTAGTCGAGACGGAATGACAGTTTTAGAATTTACCGTCCCATTCTGTGATGTTCATGCATTGTATTTTATGTCGCCCGAATTATGTGACACTTCTGGATCCTATGCATCTGAGCGTGAAGTAATATGTGATATGAGCAACGCTAAAATAGAAATATTGACTTAGGTTTAAATTTATTGACACTATTCTCAGCTTAGGAGTAAAGAAAGATGGATATTGGAAGCATGCCAGTGAAAATTACTATGGTGGGGGAAAGAGGAGAAACAAGATTGATGATTGGCGATATTCCCGCAGCAATAATTGAACCAAAACCAACACTGATTCATATGGGGATAGTATACATAAATACCGTTGATTTTAAACAAGGTAAATGGGAAGAATTAATAGAGGCGGACGTAGGTGACAGAGTTTATAAAGGATGTACGAAAGATCCTCGCCTGTTAGAAATTGCTAAAAAAGTGCAAAAAGGTGAATTTTTTCAAGAAGATGTTGGTACTATTTACCCGCCATTGGACTAAATGGGAGGACTAGCTTTTTACTGCTCAGATGCATCGAAATTTGTAAGCCATCCATCCATTCCATAGAAGGAGCATAGGAAGTAATTTATGGCTACGTGGTCTTCCTAATTCTAGTGCAGGGTTTAGATTTTGCAAGATTTCGATTTTTCTCTATCTCACAAGTTTCGCCCCATTAATTATCTACTATCCCTTCATTTAAGCGGCGGTATTTCTTAGCATTATGGCCAAACTACTTGACAAAAGCGTATAAGATTATACCTAGAGGATGTATGGCATACTGTACAACGGATTTGAGAAAGAGGGTGTTAAAATAGGAAAGCACGCACGGTGTAAAGGAAACGAGCGAAGCGTTTGGAGTGGAGGTTAGGACCATATTCAAATGGAAGAAGAAGTTGAGAGAAACGGGGAATCTAGAGAGGGTGCCGTTGAACAGACTATACAGGAAGTTAGATTCGGAAAAGTTAGTAAAGTATGTGGAAGAGCATCCGGATGCCTATCAAAGGGAAATGGCCAGCGAATTTAAAGTGAGTAAGAGTTGCATTGGCAAAGTGCTGAGAAAGCTGAAGATCACAGTAAAAAAAGACCAGGGCATTCCAAGACGCGAGATGCCATCGAAGCGGCCGGCTGTTCCCTAATTTACCTGCCTCCCTACTCTCCGGACCTCAATCCCATCGGAAAATTTTAGGCTAACCTCAAACGGAACACTAGCCGACATCCTCCACCTCTTCCCATCTCTCTTCGACGCTATTCAGTATGCCTTTCTAAAGTAAGATGACTATAACCAAGAGAACCTGGAATGGTTGAAGCATTCCAGGTTCTCTTGTGATTTACTTGATTTTGAGTAAATGTTCTATTTCATTTTGCAGCTTGAGCAATTGTGCCGTTGAGCAATTACTGAATATGTCACGCAATTTTAACAAAAACTCATCCGAAGTGTAATTGGCAGTTTCCATTAAATATAACATGAGACTTTCTCTGGATATTTGATACGTTTTTCGCTTTTCTTTACCCTTTGGAGCTCGGCCACTCATGGTATGTCCAAGTATTTTTTGGTTGTCGAACGCATCCCGCACATACTGGGCACTTTTCCCTATTATTGCTGCCACTTCTTTGGGTGAAAACCAGCGCTGTGTCGGCGGTAAAAGAAACTCGAAATATCCATTATTTGACGATTGTACCATTATTTTTCCTTCTTTGTTTGTTTATTGGCCGCTCTGACAAGAAACACGCAAACAAAGAAATTGTAAATTCGGCACAGTGAATTTATTTCCTCGGCCAACAGATGTAAAAAATGGCTAAGTTTGCGAGTAAAAAATTACTATTTTTTGATGAATTGTTTTTATTTGCGATCAATGGGATTGTTTTTATTCCCCAAGGAGAGAAATGAAGGTCTTTTTATCCAAATATATCGGATTTTGTGAAGGAGTAAGGCGCTCCATCGCAATGAGTTATGATGAAATTCGAAAGGCAAATGGCAATGTGTACACCGACGGAGACTTGGTTCATAATTCCCGCACTCTTGATAGATTGGCATACGCTGGAATTCATAAATTGCAGGATGACCAAAGTTTACCCAAGAATTGTGATTCCATTATAGTGAGAGCACACGGCGTTACACCAGCTCGAAGGAAGATGCTAGGTGCTTTGGGTTGCAGAGTAATTGATGCAACGTGCCCCAAGGTGCTAAGAATTGCCGGCTTGATAAAAAAATACTCGAATGAGGGTTTCCACATATTGTTGGCTGGGAAAGCGGATCATCCCGAGATAATTGGTCTTTGCGGGTATGCTCCCGATGAAAAAATCACAGTTCTGTCTTCTGCAAGGGAAGTGTCAAATTTGAAAACATGCAGCGAAAAAATAATCGTCCTTAGCCAAACCACATTCGAAAGTGAAGTCTTTGAAGAGATAGCTAATGCGGTTCTCAAACGGTTTAAGGATGCCACCGTAAAGAATACCATATGTTCTTCCACTATCAACAGGCAAAGGGAAATTTTGGACTTTATCCAAAGCGGATGCGACTGTATCATAGTCGTCGGAAGTAAATTTTCCAACAATACAAAATCTTTATATAACACAGCCACGGCCAATGGCTGTCACTCATTGATAATTAAAAACTCCCAAGACCCAGAATTAGCCAACACCAAAAAATACAATTGCATTGGAATTACTTCAGGGGCTTCAACGGATTATCAAGATGCCTATGAAATATATGAAAGGTTATTATTGGTTTCTGAATAATGTTTGGAAAGCTTGGGAGCCCTTATCGCCAACCTTAGAGGACACATCCATCATGACCGATAGTTGCGTAACCTTATACTGCAGCTCAAACATTTTTGCGGTGGAGAGTGGCCCATTTACAAATGTTTGTATGTAATCATTGAAATCATTAAACTGCTCTCTCACGCCCTTTACAACATTGTAAACTTTTTGCGTAAGTGTTTCTTCGCTGGGACGCACGGGAGTTGCTTCAATCCTTTCCATCAAAGCCCTTACCGCATTAGTGTTTGCCTCATTTTTAGCGCTACTGGCAGCGATTGCTTTTTGGATTTCTTCATAGAACTCATGCTCGGGAAGTCTTGCTTCCATCGTTTTCGTTTGAGTCTCTATTGCTTGTATTACTGGAGTTATATCTGGTGTTGCCATGTTTTGTTTGGGTTAAATTGTTACTGTTTGGATTTTATTTCATTAATGACATTTTGAGCGAGACTGATCGCACTCGGATCTTTGCCGCTGTTTATTACCTCATTCATAATCAGAAGTGCTTCTTTGCTGGCGCCGCAACAATGAGAAATCATTCCAAGAAAGCTTTTCGCTATGTCGCTAGCTGGGTTTATCGCCAATGCTTTTTGCGTTAGCAAAGCCGTAGCCGATGTAAAATCTCCGAAATTCATTTTACACACCGCCAGCCCAACAATCGGCAATTCACTTTCAGGCCTAGCTGCAATAAGAGCGTTGAATATATCCTCGGCGTATGATTGTAGTCCTCGCCCAACTGCGACATATCCTACTTCGAATAATGCTTTTACCAAATCCGTGCAAATTTCTGGATAAGTCAAATCGTCATTGCCACTTTCACTCATTGAAAAAATTTTATTATATTTCGCTACTTATCTTATATTCTGTGCTGTTGACTTCATGGCATCACCCGCGGCGCGGACAATACCTGTTGCCGTTGTTACTATAGTCCCCCAAGTTTGAACCTTGGCCTGTATGTTTAGCAGCCTGCCCTGGTCAATTTGGTTGGCTTCACCACCTGAGCCCAAGCCTTCTATGGCACTACCGAGAGTTGCTTCGTAGTCAGATAAATAATTCGCCAGCACCGAATAGAGACTCTCTATTGTTACACCGTGCCTTGAAAGCCCAGTATTCTCCATATGTATGGACTTACCGCCACCGTCACCCATAATTTTTCCTTGTAAATTGTTAACTACATTGGTGTGCAACACCAACTGAAGGTATAGTCTAACACTTACACGGAAAAAAACAAGGAAAATTTCTCACCGGGGAATCACCTGATATTCTGGGCTGTGGTTTTTAACGCATCGCCAAAGCTGCGAAGGATACCTGTCGCCGTTGAACAAGAGACATTCCACGATTGAAGTTTTGCCTGGATCACAAGAAGGGTGCCTTGATCCGTAGATTCTGCACCCTTTTTACTCACCTTGGATATCTCATTATTTAGTTCATCTTCTGTTTTGCTACACATTTTTGCCAACACCTCGAGCAATTTGCCCATAGATAGATTCAATGTGTCCAACGTCGCCGACTCTACTGCCATCTTTTACTCCTTGTTTGTAATTAAAACCTTTATTGGTAACAAACAACCTTGTCTAGGGTTCATTCAGAAAGAGTCAATGAATTTTCCACATTCTTTTTTGCTCTTTTTAATCTCCCACTAGATGGCAGCAGCACCTATGGGAGAAGGTGATATTGTTAATTTGGTATATGTGAAAGAACGAAATTTGGAGAGAAGTTACTTAATGTTTTGAGCAGTGCCTCTCACTGTGTCCGCATAAGTGCGGAGAAAGTTGGATGCTGTTGCGGAATTGGTGCTCCACACTTGAAGTTTTGCCTGAGCCTTAAAAAGATCGTCTTGATTTACGGCTCCTTTATCATCTTTAGTCATGCTTGATATTGCATTATCTAGATCATCTTGTGATTTGCTGCACATTCTTGCTAACATTTCAAACAATCTGCTCATGGAGAAACCTGTATTTGCTGTTGACGCTACTGATGTCATTTTTGTTCCTTTGGTTTATGTTTAAATCTTTTTCTTGTTAATTGATGGCTTCGCCTAATGAGGTTTTGCAATGTGTCAAGAAAAGTTTTTACATTATTTCCAATTTTTATTATTGAATGCCCAGAAACGGCGATATTTAGAGGAAAAAAAGAGTTGCCCATTCTTGGCATTTTTTTAAAACTTACTATCTCGAATGATTAATTTTACAAAGTTTTACAAAAATCGCTTCGGAGACAGATGCTTTATATCCGATATGTCCGTTCCTGTTTCGGACGGGGGAACGATTAGCAATGTGGATCATTTCTGCACAGCAAGGCGCGGAGAGCTGTATGGCAAGCAGTTCACAGGGGAGCGCGACTTTAGCATAATGTTTGCCATTGATGTCAGTTCGTCCCAAATGTTTGGCAGCACCGTATCGAAGATTGATTTTGCTTTAAAGTTGGCTGGTAAATTATCTGAAATTGCCCATGAAGTTGGAGACAAAGCAGGCCTGATACTATTTTCAGAGGATGTGGAGCTTTACAAACCGGCTTACGCTCACCTGTGCATCCCGAGCTTGGAGATGCATAAAATTGGTCTTGGAAGCGATCCCAAGGGAGTGGTGAAATTTTTACAAAATATACTGAAGCCTTCCTCCATTGTGTTCTTTGTGAGCGATTTTTTGTACCCGGACAGGATAAGGAACGACCTAATGGAAGCTCTTAAAAACTTATCCAAACGGCACGATCTTATCTGTGTGCAGCTGTTGGATAGGGTTAACTTGTCCATTCCCCCTATCGGGAGGTTAAGGTTGCAGGATTCTGAATCCTTGGATTGTGTGTCTTGCAATTCCAGCGATGGGCAATTTTCTCGCATTTATGCCAATATCGATGGCAAATGGACCGGTAAACTAGAAAAAGATGCAAAAAAAGTAGGCTTAAAATTCGTTGCCATCGAAAATGGTTGCAGCGAAGAACTGGCAATGGAGAAGTGTTTGGATAAACGTCTTGCATACGCATGAGCGTGTGATATACACGGATCATGATTATCAAACCAAAGACAAGAGGGTTCATTTGCTTAACCGCTCATCCTCTTGGATGTGAGCGCAATGTGGAGGAACAAATAGCTTACGTTAGCAAAAATGGTCCCATAAGCGGTGGGCCGAGAAATGTTTTAGTTGTGGGAGCGTCAACGGGATATGGCCTGGCGAGCAGGATTGTTTCATCATTCGGTTGCGGAGCTAACACGATTGGCGTTTTCTTTGAAAGACCAGCGGATGTGGATAGACCGGCTTCAGCGGGTTGGTACAACTCCATTGCTTTTAAAAAATACGCGGAGGGAGGTAATTTTATCGCGGAGAACATTAACGGCGACGCATTTTCCGATGAAATTAAGGAGAAGGTGGTTGAAGTTATAAAAAGTAAGCTTGTACACGTGGACTGCGTGATTTACAGTCTCGCTTCCCCTCGCCGCACCGATCCAAGAACAGGTGAGACTTACAAATCCGTCCTGAAGCCTATCGGCAACAAATTCAAAAGCAAGACGGTTAACGTTGACAGCGGAAAGATCGGCGACGTGGAGCTGGAACCGGCATCAGCAGATGAGATTGTCAGCACGGTGAAAGTTATGGGAGGGGAAGACTGGAAACTGTGGATGCAAACGCTTCTGCGGGAAAATGTCCTTGCAGATAGGATCAAGACCGTTGCCTACTCCTATATCGGACCGAAAGTCACAAGACCAATTTATTCCGATGGCACAATTGGTCGAGCTAAGGAGGACTTGGACCGTGCAGCCGATGCCATAACACATATGCTATCAAAGATCGGAGGAAAGGCTATCATTTCTGTCAACAAAGCGGTCGTTACCCAGGCTAGCTCGGCGATACCCGTTGTTCCGTTGTACATTTCCATGCTTTTCAAGGTCATGAAGGAAAAAAATCTTCACGAAGGCTGCATAGAACAGATATATCGCCTATTTAAGAACCATCTCTATGGCAATGATGAGTCCAGAGATTCCTATGGCCGAATCAGGATCGACAACTTTGAACTGCAGGAGGACGTGCAGGGAGCGGTCGCTGAACTGTGGAACAGGGTTTCAACGGAAAACTTGCGCGAAATAACGGACATTGATGACTACCGCAGAGAATTTTTGAAACTCTTCGGCTTTGGGATCGATGGTATAGATTACGACGCCGATGTTACACCCTGAGCATAGCCTTTATTGATCGCACCATATAGCCATTCTTCGGGAAGAATGTCCGGAGTTCCCCTTATTGCAGCTTTTAGTTCCACCGCATCCCTTTTGTGTTGCTCAACTATGTTGCCATCATCTACGCATCCGAACAGGTATTTTGCTATAACTTTTGGTTTTATCGCCCTCTGGATAAACTCCGGCCAAGCACTGCGATTCAAAAGAATATTGGCGATGCCTATGTGCTTCAGTTTCACTAGT
>JAIRMI010000040.1 GCA_031258795.1 Puniceicoccales bacterium
TTTAGGAAAAAAAGATCCATTGTCACAGCGTATTTGGCAGGCAATCCAAACATTCTTCTCTAAATTGAGCGCCCAAATTCGCTTAGATGACACGAAGAGCGCTGACTTTGCGCTTTTAGATGAGTTAATGGATGCGATAGAAAAGCAAGATGTTGATGGTTTTAAGGCCGTCTTTGACATATTTGAGACGAGATATCCAGGAACAAAGGAGCAACTGAAAAACCACGTAAAATTTCTCTTAGGTGATGTTACGCAAAGTGAAACGTCAAGTGTAGCAACCGCGTTACGGGAGTTACTAGAAATATCAAAGGGAGAGACATAGGAGTTTTATTAAAGGGAAGCCTACCGAGATTGTTTATGGATAAAAAATTTTCCGCAGTGATGCGAAAGAAATGAAAGAAATAAATACCTTTGCCTGTCCCTGGGCCGAGTAAGTACTTAGTCCCTGCGGAAAAAGCGTCCGCTAATGATGGCTTTGGCACGTCAAAATGCACAATCCTGGATTGCTGCAGTCTCCCCATGCTTATCTTTCCAAAAATGAATCGACTCTACTCATTCCTCTTCTTCTGAGGGATTTCCCATCTTTTTCAATTGTTCCTGCAATTGAATGCGTACTTCCTTGGTGATTAGTTCCTGTAAAACTTTATCTAAATCTTGCAGGACCTTGATTGCAATATTTTTGTACAAAATTTCTTCGTAGAATGGTGTCTGGCGAGCATACTCCCACCATGTATCGGAATGTAGTATGGATGCAGGCTTTGCCCATGGTTTTGTTCCAGCAAAATGCAGGATGCATGGATTGTCCCGGGCCTCCCTGAGTTGATCCTCCGTAAACGAAGCCTCCAAATTTCCACGAAATTCCGGTGATTTTTCAGCTCTAAAGAAAATCCATGGATGTAAGTTATACCTCGGATCGATAAACTTTATCTTCCCGCAACATACCTTGTTCAGAGCGTCCTGATCTGGAAAAGAAGAGGGCTTTTTCCCACCGAGACCATAGGTGGCAGCGTCAACTAATCTTTCCGTTAATCCATCTCTGCGGATCAATTCGAGATTCATGAGTAATACGCCGGAATTTATGCATGGATGTATGTTCAGCTCGGATATGGCGTATTGCATTAGTCTTTTGCTTGCCAAAAAAATTGTATCCTTTACCCCGGCGATGTAGTAATTGTCGATGTTGATGTTGTATAATTCCGCCAAGTTACCGAGAACTATTATATCAACGTCCATGTAGAGGCACTTGTCGTAATTCGGTAGCAGATCCGCTGCCATTAGCCTGTAGGAGGCTGCCGGTGGAAATTTTCCCGTTTTTGTGTCGGATAGCTTACTTCCCATGTCAATGAAGGTAATTCTGCAATTGTCATGCTTGTCGCCTAGCTTGGTAATTTCATCCTTATATCTCTGCTCAAAATTTGAAGGAACCAGCAGATGGAAATCATAAAAGGCATTCTTGCTAGAATTTTTGAAAATTGATAACATCGTGGTATACATCTGGGGAACATAGTTATTGTCAGAGGAAAGTACGAGTGGAATAACGGTTTTGCTATGCCTGATTCCTGTATCGCCAACCGCAGTAATAGCGCTTGCAACAGTGCTACCTTTTAAAATTGGCTGAGCTTGCTGAAAAAATGGATTGGCCTCTAGGGTCCCCTGTGAAAGAAACAGCGAAATCAGTAATCCTGAAAAGGTCCACAATTTTTTCAAAAATCTTTCCATGGGCCCCATGGTTACATTTTTTTTGCGAATTTTCAATGGTTTTTGCGAATTATTTACAATAGGCAAGCTGTTTAAGGCTTCGCCATAAAATTATCCCTACTCCGGATGGCCTATTGCTTAAAATTTGCTCTCGAATTTGCTCCCTCAATTTGGTCAATTTGCTTGCACAAAATTTCCTGATGGAACGGCGTTTGGCGGGCGCACTCCCACCATTCGTCGGCGTAGGGTAAAGATGGGATTCGCCATGACTTTAACCAGGCAAAGTGGACTATGCTAGGATTCAGGCATGCTTTTTCAAACTGTTCCTTGCCAAAAAGATTTTCCAATTTTTTTTGAAGTTCCTGCGATTCTTTGATCTTTGATAATCGGTAGGAAAACAAATTATACTCTGGGTTTAAAAATTTTACCTTGCCAAAGCATAATTTATTCAACGCATCTTGGTCTGGATAAACAAGTGTTTTTTTTCCATCTATGCCATGTTTTATGGTAAAAATCCAACTCTCAACAAAATTGGTTTTGCGAATTAAATCAAGGTTCATCAGTAATACACCGGAATTTATGTACTGATAGGGGTCTGGGATTTGCAAATCAAATTCAGTGTAACGTAACTGCCATTCATTGTCAATTATTCCCATGTCCTTCACTGCGGCGATGTAATAGTTATCTATGTCAGTGTCATACAAATCCCCAAGGTCATGGCGTACCAATATATCCACATCCATATAAAGGCATTTTTTATAATTCAGCAACAAATCTGCCGCTGCTAACCTGTAATAAGCTGGCGCTGGCCATCCTCCTGGAAGTACATCGGCAAACGCCGTTCCCATGTCGATGAAATTGACCCCACAATTATACTTTTTGCCAAGTTTAGTAATTTCGTCCTTATATCTTTGTTCAAAATTTGGATGAACGAGCAGATAAAAGTCACAGGAAGTGTTTTCATCAGCATT
>JAIRMI010000001.1 GCA_031258795.1 Puniceicoccales bacterium
TCACTCACTTCCTTAGCGTCTCGATTTAAAAACACTCTCTTGAACATATGATCCCTCGTAGGCCTATCGTATGTAATTATTCCACTATTTTTTTTCTTTATCAAACTTTCAAGAATAGCCTGATTTGAAACAGGAAAAACTGCAGAAGGAAGCTGAGAGGAATTTAGCCATCTTATCATGCTCGCGCATGAGTAAAGAACATTTTGTTTTTTTAAAGAAATACTCGATAAAATTCTGTAAAATTCCTGCCGGAGTAGGAAAAATAAGGCCAAAGAAAGTTTGTTTTATTTATCATTCATAAAGTTAAATGCTGTTTCCATTGAAGCTCTAACGGGGGCATTTGACAGTCCTGCATAAATTGCCGTAGATTGCGGTGATTTGTGCCCCAGTAATTTTCCTATTATTGCTAAAGTGGTACCAGCTATTGCCTGGTAGCTGCCACATGTTCGGCGCAAATCATGAATGCGCAAATTTTTTAGCTCTGCTCGCTCCAAAATTCGCTTCCACGCCGTTTTTGGCTCCTGAATATGCACACTCTTACTTTCTTTGCTCGGAAACACCCATGAAGATGACTCTTTCAAATAAATGCGACCGTTTAATATTTCAAGTGCTTGCTCAATTAATGGCTCATAACCAGTTGCGTTTCATGGAATTGGCAGAAAATTTTTTCAAATGAATAATGAATAAAATGAAAAAATTACGCCGCTATGGGTGTTTGTTCCTCTTCTGGTTCCTTTTCTTCCGCGTTGGCTGCTGCCCTTTGATCCTCTCCTTCCAACACTGCTATGATGGATTTCCCAGTATCAGTTACCGTCTCGGCGAGAGATGCTATGGAAGCAATCGCCGTAGGGATGGTAAGCGGAGCCATTGTACCACAACTTAATACCGTACCGGCAATGGCTGCACCGGTAGAAAGCAATGCACTCCCTATTTTGATTGCCTTGGTCACCCTTGCCTTATTTAGCTTTTTGCTTATAAACTTATAGGCATACTTTATATTTTCCAGGTGGCGAAAATCTGGCTTAGCGGGATCAATATTATTGAATTTCTTCAAAGCCGCTTTTAATGCCGCTTTCGAGTCTTTTTTGCCCAAACGTTTGCCCCTAAATTTAAAACCTTTCCTTCTTTCCGGGTGATCTATGATGTCCTGCGCTAACTCAATGTAATCCCTTAGTTCTTCGTTTTCAACAGGAGCGGGAGCGGTGGTCGCATCCACATTTTCTGGCTTTGTCGCACCCTTACTTTTATCTTCACTTTCACCGGCGACACTTACGCTACGTTTACTAAGGGCTCCTTCCGGGCAGGAGCTTTTTTTCGTAGAAAACTGATTAGCATCTCCCGGCACGTCTTTAATCGTTGGCAAACCTTCTGCTTGTTTGTTTTTCCCTTCTTCATCCCAAATTGCGGTATTTTTTTCCGCTATTAGAGTTTCAGAAACGCCCATTTTTTTTATATTCATACCCATGGCGAACAGTATATGAATTTTTCACAAACTTACAAGCAAAAAACTCTGACATTTGCATATTTTTAATTTACACGCCAGTTAAAATTTTCTTTGACCCTTAACTGACATTTTTTCAAGCGACAAGGTGTGTGGTTCCGAAATTAAATGAGTTAAACAAAATTACACTGTCTTGGTTTGTTCTTTTCTATACTAGAAGCTGCTTTTTCTGGAGCAGTGCTATGTAAATTTTTCAAGTATCAATTATCTTTTTGGTAAGAGGCGTTTATAAAAGTAGCCGTAGGAATGGAAAGGAAGCTATTGCGCCACAAGCTAACACCACTCAACGAAAATAACAATGCTTCCATTTCTAATTACTTTGGCTGCCCTTGTTTTATTTAGATTTTTCCTCAAAAGCTTATTAATATACCCTGCGCTTTTATGTAGGAAAATCAGAATTGCTCGAAATATTGGTGAATTTTTTTAGAACTTATTTTTTAAGCTTTTCTGGCTAAACGCTTACCTTTAAGTTCAAATTTTTTTCTTCTGGACGGCTTTCCTACACTATAGTAATCTTACTCCAGAAAAGCATACTGAATAGCGTCGAAGAGAGAGGGAAAAAGGCGGAGAATGTCGGAAAGTGCTCCTTTTAGATTAGCTCAGAATTTTTCGATGGGATTGAGGTCCGGAGAATAGGGAGGCAGGTAAATTAGGGAACAGCCGGCCGCCTCGATGGCCTCACACGTTCGCCGATGTTTGTGAAACGCCCAATTTCCATAAGTACCACCTGCCTGGGTTTCAGCGCTGCAACGAGGGATTGTTCCACCCAAGCATTGAAGACTTTTCCATCGGAGGTAGAGAGAAGGGAAAAGGTGGATGATATGAGAGAGTGTTCATTTGAGGTTCGCCCAGAATTTTTCGATGGGATTGAGGTCCGGAGAATAGGGAGGCAGGTAAATTAATGAACAGCCGGTCGCTTCGATGGCCTCCCGCGTCCTGGGATGCTTATGAAACGCCGCATTATTCATAAGGACCACCTGCCCGGGTTTCAGCGTTGCAACGAGGAATTGTTCCACCCAAGCATTGAAGACTTCGCCATCGGTGGTATAATCATAGACACATTCGGTAGCAATTGTAAACACATTCGGCAATGGTCTTGCCATCGGCATACCTGGCGCCGATGTTCGTCCTCTGAAACTTCTTCCCGGCCACAAAGCCAAACACCTTTTTCCCCTTTACTGATCTGGCATTTCTCCTATGCAGATGCCGATCGACCCCACTTTCATCCACACAGACTATGTCTTCCTTTTTGTCAACGGGCACTGTCCTCGGCATACCCAGCGGCAATGTTCATCCGACGAAATTTTTTCCCGGCCACAAAGCCAATCACCTTCTTTCCCCTTTGCTGATCTGGCATTTTGCCGATGCAGATGGCGATCGATTCCACTCTCATCCACATAAACTATGTTTTCTT
>JAIRMI010000033.1 GCA_031258795.1 Puniceicoccales bacterium
TCACTCACTCCAAACGCCTCGCTCGTTTCCTTTACACTGTGCGTGCTTTCCTATTTTAATACCCTCTTTTTCAAGTCCATTGTACGGTATGCCATACATTCTCTAGGTATAATCTTATACGCCTTTGTCAAGTAGTTTGACTATAAATGGGCTACGTTGGCCTATTCCCAGGGCCTGAGGATCGTTTTTTAATAAGCTAGTTTTTCCTAAAAGTATCTTGGCAATGCGTATCTAGGACAACCATCTTATTTTACGGACAAAATTTTCTCCCACTGCAGTCTTTTAGACTTTCATTACAGCAGCCACTTTTTCCCTTCATCAATTCATTCCCTTGGAGGGTTTCCATTTTCGATATGAGTTGCCCAATTTAATATCAGGAGATTACTTTTTTGTTAGGATAAATTATCTCCTGTTTTTCCGTAATATTCTTTGTTATTTTCATGCTCCTCTTTAAAAGCGCTTCCCATATCGTTAAAGGGAAAACGTGTTCTAAATTTTCTTGTATAATTAACAAAGTTTGAAAGAAATAAGAAACCCGTCTTTCGACGGGTTAACCTCTTAAATAAAACCGTATAAATCTCTAGAACGAACAATCAACGGATGCATTAAACCATACGAAAGCTTTTCTTCCTTTTGGATTATACGCCGTATTAAGACCCTTTAACCAGTTCGCCTTAGAACTGTTGCCGCAAAACTCAACACCGGCACGTGCCTTTGAATGCTCGTTGAAGCTATATATCGCATCAGCATTTAGTCCCCCATAAAAATAGCCTTTTTTCCCCAGGACATCGGACTCTACATTATTCTGCAGCCACGGCTTGCCGACTCTATCGTAGCCGATTTTCCCCCCTAACTCAAGGGCAGCACCAGCCGCTCCAAACTGACTGAGATCATAGGTATAAGCCACACGACCCTCTATGTCCACTTCCTTAGCATCAAAGTCATAGGAAAAGTACAACGCCGGGCTTAGTATTACATCTACTGTCGCGCCGAGAAAAATTTCATTTGAATGACGCTTTGCGTTGGTAGGATATTTATAATAGTAAACACCTGGGTTTACGTCAGGGTTACCATTTGCTGCTTCAATCTTATTTTTTATTTCATGCCCAACCAACATAGATTCATCTGGCGTGTTTGTATAAAAATGGTGTACATAGCCAGCATCCAACGTTACCAAGTCTGTTACTTCGTAGGATATTCCTATGTAGGGATCCGTTTCGTTTCTTGTGGAAGGAACTGAAGTATCATTTTTTTTTCCTAAGCCAAGGACCGTATCTATACCAAAATAGACCTTCCCTCCTTCAAATGCTGGTATCCCAAACTCAGCTTTCGGAGCAAACACCGCCTCACCTTGCTGACGACCGCGGTGTATGTGCCGCGTAGCAAACTTTATACTAGTATCTAAACCCAAAACGGGAACTTCAAGTGCCCCCAAATACCCTAGGCTTAACAAGCCCGTAGCAACCATTGCTAATTTTTTCATAATAAACTCTCCAATTTAGTTTTGATTCAGGAATGAATGGCTTTTCGAGCCAACATTGAGTATGTATAATGCGCGCACAGCAAGAAAAGTCAAGTCCTTTTATTGAAAAATTTGTGCGAAATTCAAAAAAAGAAAAAATAAAAGGTAAGGTAGGTAGGTAGCGAATTTTAATGCTATGAAACGGGGATATTCGTGAAAGTAGGCGCCATGGGAGAAAAGAAATTTTCAAATCTCGTCGAAAACATAAGCGTCTGTTTGCAAAGGCGCAAATTTCCCCTAATATTTCCCCTAATTATAGTCGTGCCACTTGACAAAAGCGTATAAAGATTATACCTAGAGAATGTATGGCATACTGTACAACGGACTTGAAAAAGAGGGTATTAAAATAGGAAAGCACGCACAGTGTAAAAGAAACGAGCGAGGCGTTTGGGGTGAGTGAGCGTGCGATATTTGCATGGAAGAAGAAGTTGAGGAGAACGGGGAATCTAGAGCGTGTACCGCTGAACAGAAAATACAGAAAGTTAGATCCGGAAAAGCTAGTCAGGTATGTGGAAGAGCATCCGAATTCCTATCAAAGGGAAATGGCCAGCGAGTTTAAAGTGAGCACAAGTTGCATTAGCAAAGCGCTGAGAAAGCTAAAGATCACAGTAAAAAAAGACCAGGGCCTATAAAGAACGGGATGAGGAGAAACGTGAGGAGTATGAGAGGGCAGTGTCCATCTACAAAAAGGAAGACATAGTCTATGTGGATGAGAATGGAATCGATCGCCATCTGCACAGGCGAAATGCCAGAATGCCAGATCAGCAAAGGGGAAGAAGGTGCTTGGATATTGTGGCTGGGAAGAAATTTCAGAGGACGAACATCGTCGCCGGGTAGGTCGATAGCAAGACCATTGCCGAATGTGTCTATGATTATACCACCGATGGCAAAGTTTTCAATGCCTGGGTGGAACAATCCCTCGTTGCAGCGCTGAAACCAGGGCAAGTGATCCTTATGGACAATGGAGCGTTTCACAAACATTCCAGGACGCGGAAAGCCATCGAGGCCGCTGGCTGTTCCTTGATTTTCTTGCCTCCCTACTCTCCGGACCTCAATCCCATCGAAAAATTCTGGGCGAACCTCAAACAGAAACTCTCCTATATTCTCCACCTCTTCCTATCTCTCTTCGACGCTATCCAATATGCTTTTCTGGAGTGGGATGACTGTATAAAGAGCAGGACGAGAAAGAAGGTGCGGACTATGAGAGGGGCAGTGTCCGTGTACAAAAAGGAAAACATAGTTTATGTGGATGAGGGTGGAATCGATCGCCATCTGCATCGGCGAAATGCCAGATCAGCAAAGGGAAAGAAGGTGCGGACTATGAGAAGGCAATGTCCGCGTACAAAAATCCTCCACCTCTTTCCCTCTCTCTCCGATGCTATTCATTATGCTTTTCTGGAGTAAGATAACTATAATTGTGGTTCATGATACACATGTTGTTCCTGCGTAATCGCCTGGATTAAATATTCCTTCGAAAAATTTATCCAAAGAACGCACAGCTTCGACTGAGAGAGGAGTTGAATCAAGGGCCGAATTCGATAGTATTGAGTCTGAACTCATACCGCCGGATGAATCACATGCTCAAGGCAAACCTGAAGACCATTCCGATGAATTCGAGCCCATATAATCCAAATGATCCCAACATCCTAGGCTCAGGACTCATAAGATCAAATAGAGCAGAAAGGTGTAGGCGACGCCAATTGGTTTTGGGAATGGCTGAGGCAACGGAGGAGCGGAGCCATGTATCCTGTCCATAAGTAGCCGCAAGGTCCAGCAACCCTACCATATGAGACTATACAAGCGGCGCCACAAAATCGAAAACATGTTCCGTAAATTGAAGCATTGGCGCTCCATCGCCACCCGCTATGATCGCTGCGCCCACACCTTCTTCTCATCCATTTGCATCCCCTGCTCCTTTCTCTTTTATTTGAATTTATGAGTCCTGACCCTAGGGCAAAATTTTGACGCATCAAGCTTTTTTGGGTAATTTATATAAAAACTTTTTCGCCCTGTATTTTTAAAAAGGAAATTTTCTCAAAATTATTCGTCCCAATCCTGGTCATTTACCAGCTTCAATGCTCCGTTGTCACTATCCAAGGTGTCATCGAAATCGGGAAGATCAACGTCATCATCTCGGTCTTGATCGTCCTCATCGCTATCCAAGCTGTACCCCATCGGTACATAGTCTAAAATCGACATTATCTCGTCAAATGCATGGCGACCTTTTCCACCAGCATATTTTTCTTGCTGTTCGTCTCGTATGACTTCTTCCAACTCCTCAATTTCAAGTGGCTGCTTGAAATCCAGGTTTGCGTTTAACATTTTAACCCTAGCCCATATTATGTGATCAATGAAATCCACGTAGGGCCCCTCGCTCTCATCTATAGAATTCGGCATTGCAAAAACTTTGTCCTTTGTGGACATCAACTCTTCGTCGCTGGATATCAGCCTAACCATATTTTTTGGAAGTTCCTTTTCGATGGAAAATTTAAAAAAAGCTTTCTCCACGACGTCACTTCTAAGCCCGTAATCTTGTAATTGGATCAGTAAATCAACCATGTATTCAACCTGGTTTGGATCAAGGATCCCCAAACCGTCCACTTCCCAGTGGATATCATCGCTAACTTCGCTAACCCACCAGTTAAAATCATCGCCCAGGCGGACAATACACCAATTTAATTTATCAGATGCCATACTTTATAGGAATGGCCGCCATAC
>JAIRMI010000047.1 GCA_031258795.1 Puniceicoccales bacterium
CCATACTGACTTGCCAGGGATATAATGAGCTGACCCATGCGGCCATGGGACCCACATACTAGTACTTTCATAGGTTGAAATCTGCAATGTTATCGAGTGAAATTACGCTGACCTCGGGATTGATCCGTTTCATCAGACCGGCGAGAACCTTACCAGGGCCGCACTCAAAAAAGGTCTTCACGCCGCTCCCTATTGCACTCTCACAGCACTTAGCAAACAGCACCGGCGATGTTATTTGTTTCACCAGCAGCCCCTTGGCTCCTTCACCCGTTTTCACAAAATCAGCGCTAACATTCGAAATGACGTTAATTTTTGGATCTTTAAACTCAATACTTTCCACAAATTTTTCGAAGCTAGCCCTAGCTTCTCCCATCAGTCGGCTGTGGTAAGCTCCGGCAACTTTTAAAGGGAAAATGCGCTTAAAAGACATCTTCTCTGCCATCTCAAGGGCCGATTGCATGCCATTGTACTCACCGGAAATTACGACTTGCCCGGGACAGTTCATATTGGCTATTTCCACTCCAGTCTTGTCGCAAATTTCAAGGATATCGTCAAACATACCACCGATCAGGCTTACCATGGTCCCTCGAGTATTTTCGCAGGCTTTTTGCATCAAAGCCCCGCGACTGTGAGCGATTTTCAAACCGGTTTCAAAATTGAAAACCTCAGCGATGCACAGTGCGGTGAGTTCGCCCAAACTGAGGCCAAACGCCACTTCGGCACGCTTTTCTGGATACAAGCTACCCATAGCAGCTACAGCAGCGTAGCCATGGGTAAATAGCGCCGGCTGGCAACAATTCGTAGTCGTTAAGTCCTCATCAGGGCCGCAAAATAGTGTATTCAAAAAGGACTCACCTAGAACTTCGCTTGCCCGCTTAAACACCTGTGCGGCGGAATGGTTTCCTTCACACAGCGACCTGCCCATGCCAACGTATTGAGCTCCTTGCCCGGGAAAAATCAGACCAATGTTCATAAATCAATAACTTTTTGCCCAAATGGCCCGTTGTTTGCTTTTCTTTCCGCTAAACGGGCAAATTCCCTCCTCGCCACCTTCCAAAGGCAGGCAACGAATGGTTACACCTAACTCTTTTTTGATTCGATCTTCAATGGCAGAATCGCCACTCCAGTGGGCAACAGCAAAGCCACCGAATTCCCTAAAGTGGGCGAAAAATTCGGCTTCGGAATCGATGCTTACCTTGTTTGTATCGCGGTATTGCCGTGCACGTTCGAACAAGATAGCTTGAATATCATCGAGCAGGGAACGGAATGTCCCAACGAAAGTATTGCGGTCGCAAGTTTGCTTACCCGATCTGACCGCATCGCGGCGCGAAAAACATACGCTATTTGCACCAACATCACGCATGCCCACCTCAATAACGATGGGAACGCCGCGTTTTACGTGACTCCAAAACTTCTCCCCCCCGCGCAGGTCGCGGTCATCAATCTCGATAGAGATATCCGAAAAACTAGAAACATTTCCTTCCAATTCCTGCTTCAGTTCGTTGCAATATTGCAGAACAATGGATCGGTCCGGCTCAGTGAAAATTGGCAAAATAACAGCATGGATCGGTGCTAATTTTGGCGGAAGAACCAGGCCATCGTCATCGGAATGGGTCATAATTAGCCCGCCTATGAGGCGCGTAGTCACTCCCCAGGATGTCGTCCAACCATATTCCTCAGTCCCTTCTCTGTTGACAAATTTTATTCCCGAAGCCTTGGCAAAATTTTGTCCCAAAAAGTGTGACGTGCCAGCTTGAAGCGCTTTTTTATCCTGCATCATCGCCTCTATGCAATAGGTATCAACGGCACCAGGAAAGCGCTCACTGTTCGATTTTTTTCCACAAATAACCGGCATAGCCATGTAGCCCTCAGCGAAAACGCGATACACTTCCAGCATATCGCGAGTCTCTTGCATGGCTTCTTCCGGAGAGGAATGAACAGTGTGCCCTTCCTGCCAAAGGAATTCAGTTGTGCGCAAAAATAAACGGGTACGCATTTCCCAACGGACCACATTAGCCCATTGGTTAATCTTCAAAGGCAGATCACGGTAAGATTTTACCCAATTCGCAAATGATTCCCCTATAATTGTTTCCGATGTCGGACGGACGACCAGCGGCTCCTCCAATGGGGAAGCTGGAATCAGATGTCCTTTGCCATCAGGTTGCAAACGGGAGTGGGTAACAATGGCACATTCTTTCGCAAAGCCCTCCACGTGTTCCGCCTCCTTTTCAAAAAATCGCAACGGAATAAACAGAGGGAAATAGGCATTTTTGTGACCGGACTTTTTTAACATTCCATTGAGGATTCTTTGCATGTTTTCCCAAATCGCATATCCCCAAGGCTTGATCACCATGCAGCCGCGAATGGAACTAATTTCGGCCAGGTCCGCCGCTTTTATGACCTGCTGGTACCACTCAGGATAATCCTGATCCCTCCGCGGATTAATTGCGCTGCGCTCAACTTTCATAGGTCCACCCTCTATGGAAATAGACTAAAAAATAAAGCCTTAAGTAAGCGTTTCCGCTGAGAGATAAATCAAAAACAGTAGATAAGCACATAAAAGGAGTAAAAACATCTTCGCCTAACGTAAAATATTTTTTTTGAAAATTTGAAATTTCATTCTTTGTTGAGATTTGTTAAAGTAATCTTGATTAAATCAATAATTTTAACAAAATGCTACTTTTCAGATGAGAAATAGTGTCATAATGCGGTGCGGGACGAATTACGTAGCACTCGCCATGTTCAACGATAAAGGGAAGTTCACTAACGCCCTATCGCATCCAATTCGCCACAGTGGCAGCGGCGACGAAGAATGGTTGGCTGCTCTTTCAAAGACAATAGAAGGCATATCCGCCGATCTTAAATTGAATACCATACTCGTCATTCCGCCAAATAACAAAATTTTCGTCAAATATTTGGAACTGCCGGAGGTGGAAAAGGATAATTACGGGCAAGCTTTAAAGTTTGAATTTCAAAGAAATTTTCCAGGAAATGAAGAAGAATGGATCTGGGATACGTACCACCATCAGGAAAGAAATAATGGGGCATTCGTCGTGGCGATGCAGAGAATTTTTGCCGAACGACTTTTGGATGTTCTATTGCGGCAAAAAGTAAACTTTTCCTATCTATGCCCGGAGGTAGTTCTGAATGCCATAGCGTTGCAGGAGTATGTCAAAGATTCCCAGAATACCATGCTATTACACATCGGCAGCGAAACTTCCTTGATTTCGGTGAACGGGAAAAATGCCCATCACATGAGAGTAATTCAGTTGGCATTCGATTGGGTCGATGACCAAATATCAAATTCCCAGCAAATACCAGCCCCAGATGCACGTAAAATAAAGCTGGAATATGTGCAAAAGTTGAGCCAAAGTCCAGCGGGATTAACCTTTATAACGTATTACATAAAACAATTTGCTAATAAGATGCAACAGGAACTCAAGCGTTCGGAGCTGTTTTTTTGCAGAACATTTGGTCAATCATCGGTAAAAAGGATAATATTGAGTGGTAAGTGTGTGGATATAGTGACTTTTTCCGATGTTATCGTGGAACTAAATTCCGATACTAAGGTGGAAACTGCCGGCAAAGTGATACAGGGAATTTTTGATAAATCGCTCAGCGAGGCCAAGCGGGATATTTTATCGCACAACATATTTGCTTATCTCGGCGCAAATTTGTGCATATCCAGGGATAGAACATCCCTGATAAATTTATTTTCCGAAGATTTTAAGAATCAGATATCATTCCAGCGCAGGCACCCAATTTATATGGCGGCAATGGTGATCATTGTCTTTGCTTCCATCCTTGGCCTTAAGTTGCTTTCTCAAAAAGTAAACTTACTTGAGCTCAAAAAATTAGCCTTGGAAGCTAGGTTACGGGAATCTTCCCTCGATACCCAAAAGTACAACGAAGCGATTATGACTGAGCGCAAACTCCGTGATTCCATAGTAAAAATCAAGGGAGCATTATATTCTCAGGATGATTGGATTAACCTATTTAATGACCTGCAGCAGTCGATTAAATTTCTAAAAACTTCCTGGATAGAAAGTTTCAAATGGAATGATTCTACGGACGGTGAAGGTAGGGACATCGTGCACGTTGTTGTTAAAATATTCATGAATGAGCAGGGGCAATTCGACGATACTGCAAACGACATAGAACAATTTTTGATCTCGCTCAAAGAATCTCGCGACATAGTAGAGACGGCAAATACCGTAATATCGCCTGTAGAAAACAGCGTATTGACCTTCTCCTTTGACATTAAATTGAACCAAAATTCTCAAATATTGGCACAATGAAAAAACTATTTTTTAGGCGGCACAAGTTATTTTTCATATCTCTCTTCCTTCTTGCCATATGTGAGGTGATTCTAGGAAAACGTTGCGTCCAATACTGGCAAAAGGAAGTTATGATTGGGGAAGAGGTCAAAACCATAGATTCTGTCCTGTCAGATAAAAACAGGGCGCTCCCGAGCGAATATAGGTTAAGGGAACATGTGGCAAACGATGATGTTCAAAAGTACAGAAATTTCGTGGCAAACACTTGGCTAAACATAGCGAGGCGGGAGCGGGATAGTGAGATGACTGCCCAGCCATCGACCAATGTGGCTCTTTTCTTTGAAATTTCCGATTTTGTCACTCAAAATCGAGAGCTATGCGATTCTTTGGGCATATCCTACGACCAAGACTATTCCTTTGGATTTAGCGACTACTTTAATAAAAAGGAGCAACCACTCAGCAGCGAAATCCTACACATTCATCAGCAAAAAGAGCACATCAAGATAGTCTTGAAGTATTTGTTTGAATCGCGGGCAATGTACTTGCATCTAGACAGCATCGAACGCGGAGTCAACGAAACATCGGCGGATTCCAGAAACAGTGATGTTTTCATATCCCACGAAAAGAGGATCCAATCGGAAGATCTCCAATCGGATGTGTACAAGTTTACATTTGAGTCCTTTACGAGCGCATTTCGCAAGTTTTTGAACGGGCTGAGAAGCGGCGAAGCCCCGCTTGTGATACGCGGCATAGAAGTGGAGCCCTGCAAGCAAACTTATTTAAAAAAGCAAACCCAGGAATACTTGCTCCAAGGAGCTCCATCAAAGTATACTTTAACCGTAGAAGTCCTCAATCTACCGAACGATTTAACGAGGCGTTATAGGCGCGATGCGAGATACATTAGGCGAAAAATCACCCTCTAATCAAGCTCTTAAAGCTTGCAACCAAACACTGGGCGCAAAATATATTCAGATAAAAATCAACGGAAAGCACTAACTCTTGACTTTAAGTTTCTCGCCAAATTCAATCAAACTATGTAAAGCTATTTTTTGAATGCCAGGATTGTCTACTCCAACTGCGTGGAAAACAGAAGTATTTGGTTTTGGTGAGGCATTGAGAATATTAATAATGACGCGTCTAGCTTGATTCACATAATCAGGAAAATTGCGAAACAAAAAAGTCTTTACACCTAGGGTTTTTACGATGAAGTTTTCCACTTCTTCTTGATCTATAGAAATTAGCACGTAAGTGTCAAATTTAGCCATACTCTTTAGTGGCACTTCCAGATTTTTACCAATATGCAGCATTGGTTGAAAAATTTTTACCATGAAAAATCTGCCCAGCGCTTCGTTTTCCGTCAAACCAAGTCTTTGGGCATAGAATGCCATACGTTTCAGGGCAAGCAAGAATTTTTCAGGATGAAATTTCTCAATTTTTGCAAAAAGATTCGATAAAGGTTCATTTTCACAACCTTTTTCAATTTTCCTTATCACCAAGTCTTTTCTAATCTCACTAATAAAATTGGCGACATCTCTATTCATTTGGTTATTTGCATTGGAAGTTAGACTGAAAATTTTCATAAGAAACTGCTCGCTTTTTTGGGCAACGGCGCTGGTGCGATCCATTAATGTCTGCGTAGATTTTGTGCTTGCGGCAAGAAAAGCACTCGAGGCAAAAGAATCTTCGTTAGGAAGAATAATCTTCACGTGCCGCCCATCATTGGATAAACTAAAGTTCTTTTGTTGATCTATTTCAGTAGCTAAATCCTTTAAATCGATATCGCCCATTTTAGCACCTTGGTCCCAACCACATGGGGGTCTATGATACATATTTTTTCAATTTTAGCAAGCAAAATAAGAAATTGAGTCAATTTTCCAAAAAAACCTTTGATTTTTGTCGAATACTTTCCCCAGTATTCGTCGAAAATTTTACACTAAAAAATTTCTCACAAAATCTTTTTCTTAAAACAAACGACTCTCTTCACTTTTGAGTAGCATTTTTTTGATCATCTTGTGAATTTACATTGAATCTATGCTGAGCTTGAGTACAAGCTACAAAGTATATGCCAGTTAAAAAATAAAACTTATTCGAAGCCATTCTTCTTGAAAAATTTAAAATGAAAATTACGTTCACCTTACCTATTAAGCTATGAGGTGCGGAATACTGAGTTTATCGTTGGTGTGTATTGCGATGCTGACCGGTTGCACGATAAACAATTTGGAAAAGCGGGGCAAGCCTTGCGCTGCAGACAGGGCACGTGTAACCACGATTTGTGCCGATTCAAAGGAAAAAAATAACGTTGCAGCAACGGCTTTAGTCGGAAACATAGATCTGGACCTGAGCATGCTCATTGACATCGCCCTTGAAAATAATCCCGAAACAAAGCGTAGTTGGCACGCTGCTCGCGCAGCAGAGGCGCAAGTTGGTCAGGCAAGGAGTTTCTTTTATCCAACGGTCGTTCTAGGAGAGCAAGTTGCCCGCAACGAAAGTAGTATCCCCGCTGGGCAGAACCTCATTCAAAAAAGTCTTTCCACATCCTACTATCCAAGTGTGGAAATTCACTGTTCCATATTTCAATTTGGAGCAAACAAGAATCTGGCTGAAGCGGCAAAGCAATCCTTGTGTGCAGCTAACTGCCAATATAATCGAACAATTCAAACCGTCATTCATGGCGTGCAAAAGGCCTATTTCACCCTCTGCTCCGCAGAATCAACGGTGAGTTCTAACGAGCACAATTTAAACGATGCCATTGCAGCTTACGAATCTGCTTTCCTAAGATATCAGTCTGGTCTAATAAACATACAGGAATATCTTCAAGCAAAGGCCAACAAGTCTCAAGCCGAGTTTGAACTGGAACAATCTCGTTCTAAAGTTGAATCCTCACGCGCTGCTCTTGCGCAGGCCATAGGAATGAATGTTTCGAAAGCTGTCCGCGTTTTGCATCCAACTTTACCCACAAACGCAGCGGATATGGATAAGGCCATAGATAACATCATGGAGAAAGCCGCTCAAGGATCTCCAGAGATCGCCCTAGCCTATGCGGGAGTATCGGCAGCTTTACGCATCTCCCGTCCCGAAGATACAAAGGATATGGACAAAGCTATTGACAATCTCATAGGGAAGATTGTTCGCACACGTCCAGACGTCGCAGCAGCATACGCAAACGTGCAGGCGAAGGAACGTTTGACACGTTGCGCCCGAACAAAAATGTTACCCGAACTGGTCATAGGCGGATCCGGCAGTAAAAAGAAATACTCCAACACATCGGGAACTTTCGATAATTTTAACATATTTGCAGGGTTAACGTGGAAAATTTTTGATGGCTTCAAAAATTTCTATGATGCATCGGAAATCAAAGAAAATCTAGGAATTGCCAGACAGGAATTGCGAGCCGCGGAACTACGCGCACAAACGGAAGTGTGGACACACTACTTCGCGTTCAAGTCAGCAAATAAGCAGCTACAAGCGGCACGAATTTTCGAACAGTCTGCCAGAGAATCTTTCGAAGCTACGGTAATGTCCTTCAGCAGCGGTCTGTGCAAAGTTACTGATCTTATATCGGCTCAGACTTGTTTAGCCAATGCCCGCAGGCAGCGCATAATATGTGAAAATAATTTACTCACAAGTCTATCTGACCTGGCCTATTCAACCGGCAGTACGGATAGTCCTGATTTAACCCAAAATAAGCGAAGATAAACATGTGTAAAAATTTTCTCAGATGCGTTCTATTGTTTGCCATGCTAACCACTTCGGGTTGCGGGAAAAACGAGCAGCCACAGCGCCCACCCATACCGGTTATTTCGGCCAAGGCTGTTATGCAAGATGTGCAGGAATATATAGATTCCATTGGAGTTTGCTGTTCCCGTGAACGGGTTGACGTGGTACCAAAAGTCCCGGGCACGTTGTTATCTCTACACTTCAAGCAGGGCGATGAGGTTCGTAAAGGAGATCTTTTGTACACAATAGATCCGAGGACCTATGAAGCGGCCTTAAATCAAGCCGAAGCACAATTGGCGCAAGCAGAAGCACAGTTGAAACTGGACATGGTCAAATTGGAGCGCATCAAATCTTTGCTTCCACAAAATTTCATCTCGAAACAGGAATATGACGCCTGCGAAGCAATGGTATCACAAGACTTGGCAGCCGCGGATGTCGCCAAAGCAATTGCAGAACAAGCCAAAATCAATTTGGAATATTGTTCCATAACGGCCCCCATCGACGGGGTGACGGGGAAATATTTTGTAGATGTGGGAAATGAAGTATCCCGTGGAACGTTTCTCGTCAGCCTCCAAAATGTTGACAGATTGAACATTGACTTTCCCGTTTCGGAAAACCTTTTTCCAAAGTTACGTGAAGTTTTTAATGATTCTAAAGGTGGACTGGATGTTGAAATCAGACTCGCGGCTAATAGTGAAATCGCTGCTATGGCAAAATTGGAATTCATTGAAAACACCGTTAGCAAACAAGCCGGCTCCATAAACTTGCGAGCTTTCCTCGATAATAAGGATCGCAAATTTTGGCCCGGAGAAACCGTTAGTGCAAAAGTTCTCCTAAAAACAAACAAAAATTCCGTATTGGCGCCAAGTGAAAGTGTCAAACTTGGCCAAATGGGGAGATACGTATTCGTTGTGAAGGAAGATAAGACTGTGGACTTGAGGATAGTGTCAACGGGCCAAAGCTACGGTGATTTCATTGTGATAAAAAGTGGCGTATCCGCTGGGGAGGTTGTCGTAAAAAACGGCCAATTAATGCTCTCCCATGGAGCTAAGGTTGTGGAACTACCCGATCAGCGAAAAAACTCCTTCAAAGCTGATTTAAAAAGTGACCAGGATATGGCTGAAAAGAATCCAACAACAAAATAAAAAATGGCCAATATTTCAGAACCGTTCATTCGCCGCCCAGTATTTACGATACTGCTGACACTATCAGCAATCATAGGTGGCATGTTTTGCTATACGCAGCTACCAGTTAGTGATCTGCCAAACATAGACTACCCAGTTATACAGGTTTATGCCTCATTCCCAGGTATGGACCCTGAAACAATGGCAGCCAGTGTAGCTTCGCCCCTCGAAAAAGAGTTCATGAAAATAGAAGGACTCGATATGGTGACTTCGAGGAGTATTCAGGGAACCAGCTTATTAACTTTACAATTCGATCTGAACAAAAATATCGACGGGGCAGCCATGGATGTGCAAGCAGCGATAACTCGCGCATCATATAAGCTGCCAACTGACATGCCAGCGCCACCATGGTTCTTCAAAACTGACCCTAATAGCAAGCCAATATACTACATTTCCCTAACCAGCGATACGCTCACCAAGGGCGAACTATATGATTATGCCATTGACGAAATTGCTCAGCGCATGAGCATATTAAAGGGGGTATCAAATGCCAATGTTTACGGCCTTTCTAAGGCAGTTAGGATTGAAGTGGATTCAAGAAAGCTATACAACAAGGGGCTTACCATCGATGACATTATAAGGGCGATACAGCAAGGGACAGTTTGCCTTTCAGCGGGTAGGCTCAAGGCGGAGAATAATTCTATTACCATAAAACCATCGGGGCAGCTCAAAAACACAAGTGATTACCTTAATATTGTCATAGCCTCTAAGGACGGTCTTCCGGTCTATCTGAAAGACGTTGCTTTTTGTGTGGAAAAACTGGAATCGAATGATGTGCAAACCCGCTTGTGGACGAAGAGCAGCGAAGGATCCTCCCTATCCGGTGTTGTCGTCGCTATCACGCGCGCAACAGGGGCCAATGCCGTTGAAATATCTAAGCAGATCGATGACCTTCTCCCAAAACTTGAACAGCATATGCCAGGGTCAATCAAGTTAAAAAAAATGTATGACCGTTCAGAAACCATAATAGCATCCATAGAAGATGTGCAAATGACTCTGATTATTGCCTTTGTCCTTGTTGTTTTGGTTATCTTTTTGTTTCTAGGACGTATTCGGGAAACGATTATCCCCATCGTTGCCATGCCTCTTTCGCTACTTATAACATTCATTGTCATGCGCATGTTCAACTTTAATTTGGACAATTTATCCCTAATGGCACTGACACTGTCTATTGGATTTTTAGTAGACGACGCCATTGTTTTTCTAGAAAACATGGTGCGCAGGATGGAAAATTTTGGCGAATCTCCATTCACCGCCTCGATGAATGGTGCCAAGGAAATAAGTTTCTCCATCCTATCGATGACCCTTTCATTGGCAGCAGTATTTATTCCTTTAATATTCATGTCCGGGCAGATCGGCCGCGTATTTCGCGAATTTTCCGTGACTATCATAGTGGCAATTCTGGTCTCTGGAATTGTTTCCCTAACCCTTACACCTATGATGTGCGCCCGCCTATTGAAGCCTATTAAAAAAGACGAACGCACCAAACTAGAAATTGCCTCACAAAAACTTGAGGAAAAATTTCTAAAATTTTATAGTCATTCGCTGGACTGGTTTCTGCAACATCGTTCCATATCGATTTTAATTTGGGTAATCTGCTTGATTGGCACCTATTTAACATTTTCAGCTCTACCAAAATCGTTTTTACCTGCCGGTGATAGCGGGCTCGTTGCTGGACTCTTTGTCACCCAAGAAGGAACGTCACCCAATGCTATGTTCGCAGCTCAGGAACTTATAGAAAATGCATTAAAAAAGAACCCATACATAGAGCAATTGATGTCCGTGGTTGGTGTTTCCGGGATGCTGACCGATAACCAGGGAGTTCTCGTTGCATTCCTCTCAAAGGGTAAACGACCAAGCATACAAGATGTGGTACAAATGAGTGCAGGTGATTTGTATATGATCCCGGGTGTGTATACGGCGATACGTCCATCTCCTAGCCTGGAAATTAGCACCGGTGCGGTGGGAACTATGCAGGGAAAATACGCTTATATTCTCTCTAGCATGGACACGGTAACCCTGCACAAAGCAGCGGATGAGTTGGCAAAAACTTTAATGAAAAATCCCGGATTTGCACGCGTATCGACGGACGCCTATTTAAATTCTCCTCAGGCATCGGTAGAATACTTGCGCAACCAGGCATATTCCTACGGAATCTCGCCCTACAACATAGAAAATACTTTCAAACAGGCTTTCTCCGACAACTACTGTTACCTAATAAAGGATGGCACACACCAATATAAAGTTATAGTCTCCCTGGCTGATCAGGACAGGCAAAAAATTGAGGATTTTAATAATCTACACTTTCGTGGAGCATCCGGGGCAATGGTTCCCTTTGCATCCGTTGCAACCTATGAAAAAATCCTTGGGCCACTGTCTGTCAACCACACAAATAATTTTCCATCGGTGACCATATTTTTCGACTTAAAAGATGACTTTCCCGTTGGTGAAGCAACCAAATTTATAGAGCAGGCATCGAAAAAAATCATCCCATCGAACATCATGGCGAGCTTTGAAGGCGAAGCTAAAACATTTAGGGAGTCAGTGCACAGTCTGGTCATATTGCTCTTTGTGGCGGTATTTGTCATGTACGTAATTTTGGGAATAATGTATGAAAGTTACATACATCCCATAACGGTGCTTTCCGCTTTGCCCGTGGCTGTCGTTGGAGGCCTCTTGACACTCCTTTTGTTCCGCATGGAACTATCTCTATACGGATACATCGGTCTATTCATGCTCATAGGAATCGTAAAAAAGAACGGCATACTTGTAATTGACTTTGCTATTGCGCGCCAAAAGGAAGGCATGGATATGGTGAAAGCCATACATACCGCTTGCATGGAACGTTTTAGACCGATTATGATGACAACTTTGGCGGCACTCATTGGGCAAGTCCCCATAGCAATTGGCATTGGAGCGGACGGTGCTTCGAGAGTCTCGCTGGGGCTGTCAATTATGGGAGGGTTGATTGTTTCTCAGATAATTACCCTTTACATAACTCCTGTGATATATCTCTATCTTGAAGATTTTCAGGAAAAAGTTCTTGATAAAATTCCATTTTTTGCAAGAGAACTTGAGGAGTAATGTTACCCTGCATCCTTGTAGTCGATGATGAAAAAAATACGCGCGATACCCTGACACAGCTGTTTGATTCGGAGTATGAGACGTTCAGTGCAGCTAATTTCGACGAAGCAACAAATTTATTAAAAAACGAACACTTCGACGTAATTTTGACCGACCTACGCATGCAAGGGCGAAATGGCATGCTGCTTTTGGACGAAGCCAGCAAAGCATCGCATAAGCCCGCTTGCATAATGATGAGCGCCTATGGCACCATAGAAACAGCGGTTGAAGCCCTGAAACATGGAGCGTTCGATTTTGTGACAAAGCCCATCGACTTCGATCGACTCAACGTACTGATAAAACGCGCCATTAATTCCCGTTCCTCCATAAAGGAAGCGAAAAATACAGTAAAAAAGAAACTACTGGAAACGAATCCCATAATAGGCTCCTCTGGAAGTTTGCGTTCTACGCTGGCTCTCATAAAAAAAATTGCCCCCACAAAGGCAAATGTTCTCTTTGAAGGGGAAACGGGCACGGGGAAAGAACTTTTTGCCCATGCGGTTCATGCCAACAGTGATCGCAAAGAGGGCCCCTTTGTAGCCATACACTGCGCAGCTTTGCCAAAAAATTTGCTTGAAAGTGAGCTATTTGGCCATGAAAAGGGAGCGTTTACGGGAGCGGATTCAAAACATATTGGTCTCTTCGAGCGTGCCCAGGGAGGTACCATTTTTCTCGATGAAATAGGCGAAATAGATCTGGACATACAGGTGAAATTGCTGCGTTTCCTTGAGACGAAAAAGTTGCATCGTATTGGAGGAACAGCTGAAGTAGCAGTTAACGTTAGAATCGTGTGTGCTACGAACCGCGATCTTGCCCAACTGGTCAGTAAGCAAAAATTTCGCGAAGATCTGTTTTATCGCCTAAACGTCATAAAAATACGCGTTCCTCCTCTGCGTGAACGAAAAAACGACATTTCCGAATTGCTGTCTTTCTACATAAAAAAGTTTTGCGACGATAATAATTTAGCCCCGCCGAAGCTGTCGTCAGAAGTCATTGATATTTTAGTAGCATACGGATGGCCGGGTAATATACGTGAACTGCGCAACTTTTGTGAAAGTGTCGTTATTTTGCACAGTGGTGACGGCGTTACAGTGAACGATATCGATCGAAAATTTTTACACAGCAGTCTTGGAACATAAGCTTTAGCGTACGATCAAAGAAGTTCCCGTCATTTCTTGCGGTTGCTCGAGTTTCATCATTTCCAACAAAGTTGGGGCAATGTCGGCCAAACAGCCACTTTGGCGCAATTTGAAAGAGTTTACTTTTGGTCCATAGAGCACAACTTCCACGGGGTTTGTCGTATGCTGAGTGTGCGGCTGCCCAGTTTTAAGGTCAACCATGCATTCTAAATTTCCATGATCAGCGGTAACTAGGGCGGAACCGTTCACCCCATCCAAGCATAGCAGGATCTCCTCGATACATTTATCAACAACCTCCGCCGCCTTGATCGCCGCTTGCAAGTTCCCCGTATGACCTACCATATCAGGATTGGCAAAATTAACCACAATTAGGGCATATTTTCTGCTTAAAACTGCTTCTTTGACGGCATCTTTTACCAAAAATGCGCTCATTTCTGGCCTTTCATCGTAGGTCTCAATGTCACGTGGGCTTGGAATCAGCACCCGATCCTCACCGGAAAACGGCTCCTCACGGTAGTCGTTGAAAAAAAATGTGACATGGGCGTACTTTTCCGTCTCCGCGCAGCGAAATTGCTTCAAACCGATGGAACTAATGTACTCTCCCAGGATGTTTTTCATCTTTGGCGGACGCCGAAAAACGACATTTCTTGTCAGCCCAGCCTCATATTCTGTAAAAGTGGCATAGTAAAGAGATAGAAGTTTTTCACGGGAAAATTCAGTAAAATGTTCATCCAGAAAAGCGTGAGTTAATTCGCGGGGGCGATCTCCGCGGAAGTTAAAAAATATCACACTGTCATCGTCTTCGATTTTTCCTTCAAACTCGCCTGTACTTGAAATTATCCTCGTTGGAGGAATGAATTCGTCTCCCATTCTCCCTTCGTCGGATGGAAAATTGTAGTAATTGCTGATAGCTAATTTGGGAGATGTTGCCGTTTGACACTCTCCAGCGCCGGTCAAACAGTCATAGGCCTGCCTAACTCTGGCCCAACGCTTGTCTCGATCCATGGCAAAAAAACGTCCGATAGTAGTGGCAACTTTTCCCACACCAATTTCGGCACAAAAGCTTTCAATTTCGGATAAAAAATTTATACCGCTCTTCTGAGGAGTGTCTCTTCCATCGGCAAAAAAATGTATGTATACCCTGTCTAAATTTGCATTTTTAGCACAGCGCAGCAGAGCATACAGATGCCTCAGTACCGAATGTACACCCCCGTCGGAACACAGCCCGAACAGGTGTAGCTTTGAGTGATGCTTCCGTACATTATCGAAGGCAGCAACGATGGTTTCATTTTTCTCGAAAGAGCCGTCGGCAATGGATTTATCGATGCGAACAATTTCTTGATCGACGATGCGGCCAGCTCCAATATTTTGATGCCCCACTTCGCTGTTTCCCATGATTCCATCGGGCAGGCCAACGGCCAATCCGGAAGCGGAAATCTCTGTACGGGGGCAACTCTTGCTCAGGTGACTTGAAAACTCTATTTTGGCGAGCTTGACCGCATTAACGCTATCTTCAGCGAAATTGTGATTCTCTCCCCAACCATCGCGAATTATCAAAACAACGGGCTTAGTAACGCTATCCATGGGGCCGAATGTAACGCAGATCCAACAAAACAAAAGGATTTTGTTTCAAAATCATGCGCTAAAAATAGCTCCGAAATTTTTTCCCATAAATATGGATGCTCCTATGATCGTTGTGGCCAGGAAAGCCATGGACCACACTCCCAGTGCACAGGCCAAAAATGGACCGTCACCAAACAGATTCATCAACTCATAAATCGCCTTAGTGATAGGATAAAATTGTTGCTTTTGCGCCAAAATCAGCGAATCGGAAACCTCCAGCATGGTCTGGGAAAACACTAGCAATCCCCCCGCTACTAAATTTGCAATTATCAGAGGGAAAGTCACGATGAAACTTGCCTTCAACGGGGAACAGCCGAGGTTCTGCGCAGCCTCCTCATAGCTGTAGCTCATCTGCTGCAGCCCAGCCACTGCCGAGCGCACCATGAATGGTAACTTTCTAACAGAATAAGATAGTACCAGCAACGCGGTGGGATTTTCAACGGGATTTAAAAATTCAAACCACCTGCCCTTTTGACTCATGGCAAGATAACCAAATGCCATGACTAACCCAGGTACGGCAAGGGGCAGCATCGTGATCGTGTCCAAAAGATTGCGCCCCCAAATCTTTGAGCGAACAACGACGAAGGATATGGCAATCCCAAGCATCATAGTAATCAACGTGGCGAAACAGGAATAAACCAGACTGTTTTTTATAGCGGGAATTGCCAGTGGATGGCCGAGGGTAATTTTGTAGTTATTCAACGTCCAAACATTGGGCAATATCGAGTTGTACCAATCCCCGGCAAAGGAAGTTATCACAACCGACAAATGAGGTGTAATTGCTGCAAAAGTTATTCCCAGAAACAGAACGCAACAGAGCATTTTTCGGAATATGCCGATCCTTCTCGTTGAAGCACTTTGGGAAGCCTTTGCCATCATGGCATAGCTCTGCCGCCCGGCCGCAATTTTTCCGATGAGATAAAACACCAATGATAGCGCTAACACCACACTAACCAAGGCGTAGGGCGTCGGCTTGCTTCCTATCTCCTTCAGTCCATTGTAAATTTGGACAGATACGACGCGATTGTAATCGAAAATGAGTGGCACACCCAGCTCCGTGAACGCCCATATGAAAACGAGTGTGGAACCGGCAAATACGCCGGAGCGAATCAGGGGAAAAGTTATTTTAAAAAAACGCCTCAAGCCGTGACAGCCAAGATTACCAGCAGCCTCCTCCATGGCAGGATCTATATTCGCCAGGGAAGACAAAATATTTAGGTACAGGATTGGATACAGGCTCAGCGCGCTCAACAGACACATTCCCAGGAACTTGTAATTCCCGAGCCAATCTATCAAATGGGCATTGTCAATGATGCCAAATTTTAGCAAAGTGAGGTTTATAACTCCCCGCGTACCAAATATTTGCTGAAGACCAATTGCACCGACAAATGGCGGCAACATTATGGGAAGCAGAACGATATTTACAAAAAATTTCTTTCCTGGGAATTGGTAGCGATCAGCAAAATAAGCCAGAGGGAGGGCAATTAGCAACGCTAAAATTGTCGTAACAACACCGAGAAAGATGGAATTCAAAATTCCTCGCATGTAAACGTGGCTATCCAGAACGGCAAGTATGTAGGCCATGGTAAAATGCCCATTGCCATCCACGAAACCTCCCTTCAATACCTGCCAAATAGGCCAGGCAAAAAATGCACCGAAGAATGCAATCGTCAGAGCGAAAATAACATAGGCCAGCCTCTTGGTCATATTATGGGCTTACGTATACAACGATCAAATCGGGAATTACCAGCTTTTTTTGCAACAAAAAATATTCGTAAAAATCAACGGCACGAAAAATCAGCTGAACTTTTTGAACAATAGCGCCCCATTTTGCCCACCAAATCCTAAATTATCACTGATCGCGACCTTAATGTCCGCATCCACACTCCTATTGGGCACGTAGTTCAAGTAGCACTCGGGATCCCGATTTTGATAATTTATCGTCGGAGGAACTTTTCCAGTTTCTACAACCTTGGCGCAAATGGCTGCTTCCAGCCCACCGGCTGCACCGAGTAGATGGCCAGTCATGCTCTTCGTAGAGCTTATGAGCAATTTCTTAGCATGGTCACCAAAGGCATTACTTATGGCCTTAGTTTCGGCCTTGTCGTTATATTGCGTTGATGTGCCGTGAGCGTTTATGTAGTCCACATCGGCAGCGGACAAACCCGTTTCCCGGAACAGATCGGAAAAACACTTCGTCAAGCCCCTCGTCTCCGGGTCGGGGCTTGTCATGTGGTATGCATCGCAGCTTGCAGAGTATCCCGCAAGCTCGCAATATATGTGAGCTTTACGCCCAATTGCATGTTCCAAAGTTTCCAAAACCACAACCCCCGAGCCATTGGCCATCACAAAGCCATCACGCGTAGCATCGAAGGGACGACTAGCCTCTTCCGGGTGGTCATTGCAGGATGTTGACATGGCCCGCATGGCACAAAATCCAGCAAAGCTCAGAGGACTAACAGCAGCCTCCGTGCCGCCGGCCAGCATCACATCTGCCTTCCCAAGCTTGAGCATGTGGTACGCCTCACCAATGGCGTGAGTACCGGATGTACAGGCGCTAACGGCACTGAAATTTGGTCCTCGAGCATTTAATTCTATGGCCACCATTCCCGGCGCTATATTATTAATCAAAGACGGAATCATGAATGGCGAAACGTAGCGAGCTCCCCTTTCATGAAAAATACGGGATTGTTCGTCGATGGTCTGCATACCACCTATGCCGGAACCAATCAAAACTCCAAATCTTTCCGGCTCAATCTCTCCATTTTTGATATTGGCATCATCCAGAGCTAGCCTTGCTCCAGCTATGGCATAGTGGACAAATAGATCACTGCGCTTAGCTAATTTTAAATCCATGTAGTCCGACACCTTGAAATCTAAAATTTCTCCCGCAATCTTGCAGGAAAAATTCGAAACATCAAAAGACTGAACGACACCTATGCCACTTCTACCAGCAATAACATTATTCCAAAGCTTTGCGATCCCGATCCCAAGAGAAGTTACAACTCCAAGCCCAGTAACAACAACCCTGTTGCCAACGGAAAATTGCTCCGACCTATGAGACATTGTTACGTCTAATTACAGCTTACTCTTCGAGTTTTGCTTTGATGTAGGTAACAACATCCTTGACGGTGCGCATTTTTTCAGCTTCAGTCTCGGGTATTTCGCCTTTAATTTCGTCCTTGAATTCCTCTTCAAAGGCCATAACAAGCTCGACCGTATCCAGAGAATCTGCTCCCAAATCGTCTAAGAAGGACGCATTATCCGTAACCTGATCCTCCGTAACGTCAAGTTGGTCAACAATTATTTTACGAACTCTTTCTTCTATAGTAGCCATAATGTTTATTAATGTAACAGAAGCTCAACAAAATGAAACCAGATCCCTATGCAAGTGTTTTTTGCACACAAGTTTCACATGTACATCCCCCCATCCACGTGAATCACCTGGCCGGTGACATACTTTGCTCCATCGCTGCATAAAAACTCTATGACCGACGCCACATCTCCAACTTCACCCAATTGCCTCATGGGAATCGTTTCCTTGATTTCTTCACCCAAAGTATTGGTCATGTCCGTTTGAATAAACCCTGGAGCAACCGCATTTACTGTGATTCCCCGCGTTGCAACTTCTCTGGCAACGCTCTTGGTAAAACCTATAATACCAGCCTTTGCTGCCGCATAGTTCGCCTGGCCAAAATTTCCAGCACACCCTACCACGGAAGACAGGTTGACGATCCTCCCCTCTCTCTTCTTTACCATTGCCCTAAGCAAACCCTTCGTCCAATGGAAGCAGCTGCTTAAATTGGTATTTATCACCTCGGTCCATTCCCCATCGGACATGCGCAGCATCAGGTTATCCCTTGCGATGCCGGCGTTGTTTATCAGTATGTCCACAGTGCCGTGTTTGGAAAGAATGCTTTCACAGACCGCAGCTACGAGCTTGCCATCGGAAACATCTACGGCAATGTGTTCCGCTCCATGGCCTGATTCCCGAATTTCCTCTGCCGTAGACGCGCAGGAAGATTCATTCTTACTGACGCAAATCATGTGTGCCCCCGCTGAAGCCAGTTTTAGAGCCGTAGCCCTACCAATTCCACGGCCTGCTCCTGTTACGACGCAAATTTTACCAGATAAACTCCATTCACTCGTCATTTGCTTCATGTGGTAAAACATATACAAAGACCGTCAATGCAAAACAGAAAAATATTGCCGAAGGGAAGTCATTATTTCTTAATTGCTTCGCAGGATGAAACTTAAAAGTATAGCTAAAAACTTTTTTTATGTGGCAGTTTTCATCGTCGCCATCTTCGGGCTATACTCTTTCGAAAAAAATTTAGCTCCAAAGCATCCTCTGCAAAATCACCTTCCCCTAAGAAATATTCAATTTAATTCCGATGGCGCCGTAACCACCCACTGGCTCGCAAAAGCTTTGGCCATAAAAAAAAACGTACTCCTATCCGACATAGATATCTTTGCCTTGAAAAAACGGCTCCTCGAGTTTAGCCAAATTCGCGATGTTTGCATCGAAAAACAATTCCCCGATGCCCTCAGCATCCAAATGAACGAAAGGCATCCCCTGCTAAAATTTGCAATCAAAAACAATGGCCGGGAGGAGCTTTTATTCGTCGATTCCAAGGACGGATCCATTTTTAGAGCAGCTTGCATGCCAAAAAATTTAATATTGGCAACACCATACGCCAATTTGAAAGTT
>JAIRMI010000080.1 GCA_031258795.1 Puniceicoccales bacterium
GGCAAAGTGCTGAGAAAGCTAAAGATCACAATAAAAAAAGACCAGGGCCTATAAAGAACAAGAGGCCATCGAAGCCGCTGGCTGTTCACTAATTTACCTGCCTCCCTACTCTTCGGATCTCAATCCCATCGAAAAATTCTGGGCTAACCTCAAAGGAACACTTTCCGACATCCTCCACCTCTTTCTTTCTCTCTCCGACGCTATTCAGTATGCTTTTCTGGAGTGAGATGACTATAGATTTAGCAACTCATCTTTGGAAACGATTAGTGTGCTATTTACAATATAGAGTGTCAGAGCAGAAATTTTGCTAGCGCAGCCAAAGTTATGCTGCTATCGATCGCACCGGATTTAACTAGACCTAGTAGCTCATCTTTGGAAACAATTAGAGTGCTAAGTTCTTCCATTTCATCGAAATTTGGTTTGGCAGTTTGTTCGCACTCCCCTATGTACACAATATGGGTTTTATTTGGCTGTATGGCCGGACTTTGATACAGGCTTCCTATTATTTTTGTGCCGTGACCAGAATAGCCGGTTTCCTCGAGCAATTCGCGCTCTGCGCAAGCAATAATATCTTCGCCTCCTTCCATGCGTCCCGCTGGAAATTCGAGGGACAATCTTTCACTACCAAATCTAAATTGTTGCACAAGTAGGAACTTATTTTCCTTTGTTTCTGCCACGATTTGCACGCTATCGCAAATATCGGTAGTGAGGAATATTCCTTCCCTTTTATCTATGGGATGTTGAAATTTTTTCTCATATACCGTACAAAATTGGTGCTTGTACACGGATTTTTGCCAGAGTTTTTTCCAAATCGGCACGTTGATACCGGGAAGATTATTCATAGTTTTACAATTTGCGAACAGTACGATGAATAATTGTTGATAAATGAGAATTTGTCACTAATAATCACCGACAATTATGATGTTTCACTGAAAAAATTGGAGATTTTTGTGAAGAGAATAAAGACAATAAGGGATGTTGATTGCAGAGGTAAGAAAGTGTTCGTCCGCGTTGATTTTAACGTACCATTAAACGAATACAGTGCGGTTTCAGATGATGCCAGAATTGTTGCCGCTTTGCCAACGATAGAATACCTAGTGCAGTCCGGCGCACGGGTGATATTGGCAAGCCATCTCGGGCGTCCCGATGGGGAAAGAATGGCAAAGCATTCCATGAGCAGTGTTGCCAAGATTCTAGCGCAATATTTGGGACAGTCCGTTCTGTTTTTACAGAATTGCGTTGGTGAGGATGTGGAGTTTGCCGTTAGCAAGATGACGAATGGTAGTGTTGCTTTGCTTGAGAACCTCAGGTTCTATGCCGGTGAAACGAAAAATGATCCGGAGTTCGCCAAACAATTAGCCGCACTGGCCGATATTTACGTGAATGATGCCTTTGGGACTGCGCACAGGGCTCATGCTTCCACGGAAGGGATCACTCATTTTGTAGAAACAAAGGTGGCAGGATTTTTGATAGAGCGAGAACTGGAATTCTTGGGATCGAGAGTACTTGATCCGGAGCGGCCATTTACGGTCATACTCGGTGGAGCAAAGGTTAGTGACAAGATCAACATCATAAATAATCTGCTGGATAAGGCGGACAATTTGCTAATCGGTGGGGCGATGGCTTTTACATTTTTAGCTGCCAATGGACATAAAACTGGAACAAGCCTGGTTGAAAAAGATAAGCTAAAACTGGCTAAGGATGTGCTGAAGACTGCAGAAGATAAGGACGTAAACATGCTCATACCAACCGATTTTGTGGTTACCGATGAGTATAATCCGGAAAAAATGACCGTTAACGAGGTAAAAGTCGTTGATTCCGATATTCCCGATGGCTGGTGCGGGGTTGACATTGGGCCTAAAACGGTGGAAAAGTATTCCAATGTTATTACCCATTCGAGGACGATTCTGTGGAATGGCCCCCTTGGTATTTTCGAAATTGAGAAAGCCTCAAGGGGCACGTTTGATGTTGCCAAGGCGATTGCTTCTTCGGAGGCAATATCCATTATAGGCGGGGGAGATTTGGGGAAGGCGATTCGCAAGAGTGGATATGATGGATACATGACGTTCATTAGTACTGGTGGGGGAGCATCCTTGGAGTTTCTTGAAGGCAAGGAACTTCCAGGTGTTGCGGCTTTGGATAGGATTTGAGTTATGTACAGAAAATTTCTGATCGCTGGTAATTGGAAAATGAACAACGGCGTTAGCGATTCGGTTTCGCTAATTGAAGTCATAAGGAGGCGCACGGAGAAAGTGAGAGCCGTTGACGTGTTGATTTGTCCGCCATTTATCGCCCTAGATGCTGCTTACAAGGTTACTTCGGGTTCATTATTGCGAATTGGTGCACAGAATATGTACCCTGAATCGAAGGGAGCGTTCACGGGAGAAATATCCTTCTCCATGCTGCGTGACTGCGGTGCTTCCCATGTTATTCTAGGACACAGCGAGCGGAGAACAATATTTGGGGAAAGTGACGAGTTCATAAACAAGAAGGTGCGTGCGGCGCTGGAAAATAATCTTTCTCCGATTCTATGCATAGGTGAAAGCGAAGGAGAGCGTGAGCAAAATAAGACTTTCCATGTCGTCGAAACGCAACTGAAACGATGCTTGGATGGCATTTCAAATGAGCAGGCTGAAAATTTGATAATTGCCTATGAGCCAGTTTGGGCGATAGGTACGGGCAAAACTGCCACACCGGAGATTGCTCAGGAAGTACATTCCTTCGTCAGGGAAAAATTGGTCGAAATTTTTGATAAAAAATTGGCGGATTCCGTGCGGATTTTGTACGGTGGCTCGATGAAAGTCGCTAATGCAAAGGAACTTCTAAGCCAGGCTGATATCGATGGTGGCCTGATAGGGGGAGCGTCCCTAATTGCGGACGAGTTTTGCTCAATTGTAGAGATCGCTAAAAATTTAAGCTTATAAGCTTTTTTGCCAAACTTATCCCTTTTTTACCACAGGGAGCATTTGTCCGTTTTGAAATAGAGTTACCCGGTGGGTGCTTTCTGAGACTACGATAGCTATACACTCCGCTGCCCATGATATGGAAGCAGCGGCGGCATGTCTCGTTCCAAATCCACTGGGCATGACCACGTTGTGTTCCGGGGTATTGATCAGCGTACCAGCGGACTCTATTATGCCATCTCCACGTATGATAAAGGCTCCATCTATGGTCGAAAATTCTTTCACCGTTTCATCCATGAAGGGACTGAGGATGTTACGCTCATTTTCCCCGTATCCGAAAAATGGATTTAGAACCAGAGGTTTGCTGAATTCTTTTATTTTTTCCACATCACCGATTACGAACAAACATCCTACGGGCCTACCTTCTCGCCCTTCCATGGAAATTTCCGATGCAATGGACAGCACGCGCTCCAAGACCTCGGGCTTTATGTTTTTTGTTAAAAATTGCGTTTCGGAGGAAAATATGGTACAAAACTCTTGCCGAACGTCTATCATAAATAGGGTGTCGAGAGTACCGTCATGCGAATTACTACCCAGGCAACAAACCTTTTCATCATATTTAATTATGTCGCGGGAAAGCCCCAGGAAGACTGCACTGCGAAATTCGTACAACCAGTGGATGGAGTTCGGAGCCAATAATGGAGAGATGAAATGAACATTCGCCGAAAAGGTGTCGAATTCCGCATGCTTGGGTGCGGCGATGATAATTTTCAGATCGTCGAATATTTCCTGAAAATCAATGCCTTCGAGTTTGGTTCCACCAAATATCAGCACCGTTGAGCACATGGCTGCCCGTGCCAGCTTGGAGGCTTCTTCCAGAAAAAATCCATTAGCGTTCTCATCCGCTTCTTGGGTTTTTCTCTTTTGAGGAGCAAATATGCTGAGAACCTTTCCCTTGAAAGCATCCAGCGAATGGGCACGATTGAAGCTCTCAACTATGACACTATTTTGCAGCGTATGCACGATATCCGTAAGTGTATTTAGATATGCTTTTTCATTGTTAGAGGATAACATGAGCATGACGTAGCGCACATTTTTATACTCATCGGAAGAGTTTAGGGAAAGGCCATTTCTGCACCTGCCAAATGCCAGTGTGAGGGGAATGTTTACGTTCAAGCGTGTGTGTGGTACGGCCACGCCATTGCCTATGCACGTCGTAACGGTTCTTTCGTGTTCCAGGATGGCGGATACCACTCTTTCGATGGAAACACTGCTTTCTAAATTGCATGCCAACACCAATTCGCGAAGAGCTCCGTCAAAAGATGTGCTCCTTATGTCTATTATCCTTGAAGCATCTACGTATTGCTCAAATTTCATAAATACAATAAATGGAGACGAATAAACAAATATTATCCGCCAACAAAAGAACTTTTTACGTCCTGTATGCGTTTATTTCTAGCCATGAGGTAATTTTTAACATAATCAGTTACCGCTTCCCTCAGCGTAAATAATTTTTTAACATATCCCAGGGCACGCAGCTTACCGATGTTTCCCAACGTATAGTACTGATATTTTTCCTCGATACTTTTTGGCATGTCGATATATTCTATGTTGACGGGCACATCCATGGCATGGAACACCGGCGTGACTAGATCTATCCAGGTGTTTGCCTCCCTCGAACCTAAATTATATATGCCATGGGTTGTGTGATTTTCAACTTTCCCATCAACATTTGCCAGAAAAATTGTCATATCCACTGCATCTTTGATGTATAGAAAATCACGCCTCTGATGGCCATCGGCATATTGAGGGTTCTTGCTCTTAAACAGCTGCACTTTGCCAGTTTCACCTATTGATTTGTAGGCTTTCATTACCATACTTCCCATCTTCCCTTTGTGATATTCGTTGGGCCCGAATACGTTAAAATATTTCATTCCATAAATCGACAGCTTGTTTCTTTTAGCGAAAAGATCGAACAAATGCTTGGAATAAGCATACATGTTGAGCGGACGTAGGCTATCCAGCTTTGTCTCGTCGTCCTCCATGCCGTTGGAACCATCACCATAGGTTGCCGCAGATGATGCGTATATGAATCGGATGTTATTTTTAACAGCAAACTGGGAAAGTTCCTTTGTGTATTCGTAATTGGTGCGCATTAGATAGTCGCAATTTCGTTCCGTTGTTTTGGCGCATGCACCGAGATGGAATATGCAGGACAGATTTAGGCGATTTCCATTGTCCAGCATACTAAGCAATGTATGAGCGTCAAAATACTCCTCGAAGCGCAGACCTATCAGGTTTAAGAATCTTTCATCTCTGCTCAGGCGGTCGCAAACTATAATGTTTTCATGGCCGCGATTATTTAATTCTGCTACAAGTGCACTTCCAATAAACCCAGCAGCTCCAGTGACAAGAATCTTCCCAGAAGTCAAATTGTCCATGGAGTGGCATCATGGTAGCGGTGTTTGAAGTAGGCAAGGAATAAATATTTTCATTATAGTCATCTTACTCCAGAAAAGCATATTGGATAGCGTCGAAGAGAGAAGGGAAAGAGGTGGAGGATGTCGGAAAGTGTTCCTTTGAGGTTCGCCCAGAATTTTTCGATGGGATTGAGGTCCGGAAAATAGGGAGGCATCTCATTTCAGAAAGGCATACTGAATAGCGTCGAAGAGAGAAGGGGTGGAGGATGTCGGAAAGTGTTCCTTTGAGGTTCGTTCAGAATTTTTCGATGGGATTGAGATCTGGAGAGTAGGGAGGCATCTCATTTCAGAAAGGCATACTGAATGACGTCGGAGAGAGAAGGGAAGAAGTGGAGGATATGGGAGAGTTTTCCTTTGAGGTTCGCCCAGAATTTTTCGATGGGATTGAGGTCCGGA
>JAIRMI010000055.1 GCA_031258795.1 Puniceicoccales bacterium
TCATCGATGTCGAAGCGGGACACCATTTTTTTGTTGGCACGGGCAGCAGCTAGGGCGGATTCGTTTAAAAGATTTTCCAAATCGGCACCGGAAAACCCGGAAGTATTGCGGGCAACGTCGACCAAATCTACGGTCTCATCCAACTTAATCTTTTTGGCATGAACTTTTAAAATTTCTTCTCGGCCGTGCAAATCCGGCAAATCGATCACAATCTGTCGATCGAAGCGACCGGGCCGAAGCAAAGCAGAATCCAGCACATCGGGGCGATTAGTTGCTGCCATTATTATGACACCTTCCCGACCATCGAAGCCATCCATTTCCACGAGTAATGAATTCAGCGTTTGTTCCCGCTCATCGTTACCGCCCCCGAGTCCTGCGCCGCGCTGCCTCCCAACGGCATCAATTTCATCTATAAATAATATGCAGGGAGCATTTTTACGCCCCTGTTCGAACAAATCCCGCACCCGAGACGCTCCCACACCAACGAACATTTCAACGAAATCGGAGCCACTTATGCTAAAAAAAGGTACGTTAGCTTCTCCGGCAACGGCCTTGGCTAGAAGAGTTTTTCCCGTTCCAGGTGGGCCAAACATTAGGCAGCCTTTGGGAATACGTCCACCAATTTCATTAAATTTTTCCGGATTTTTCAAAAAATCGACAATTTCCGAAACTTCCTCCTTTGCTTCATCGCATCCGGCAACATCGGCAAAAGTTATTTTTTTCTTATCTTGGGTAAGTAACTTTGCGCGACTTTTGGCGAAGTTCATCGCTGTCCTTCCGGCGCCACGCAGCTGCCGTCCGATGAAAAAATAAATGACCGCAAATATTATCAAAAATGGCAATACGCTGACTAAAATCTCTGTCCATAGCGTTGATGAAGGTTTTTCCTTCCATATGGTTGAAGATTTTAGTAGCTGATTGTAGCGATCTCCCGTCAATCTCCCCGATGCCTCGAATCGAATGCTTTCCTGCATTTTCCCATCGGCCAACTTTATCGGCTTATCGAGTTTTGCTTCGCCACGCAGCTTATACCATTCCGGGCCATTAGCCGGCACTGATTGCACAATTCCGGACATTATGTTCCCCCTTTCCGATGCTTCCAATACTTTGGAAATCGACCATTGAGCTCCAGCCTGAGGCACCGCTTCCGGATTGTATATGTTCCAGAGCGAAAATATAGCTAAAATTAAAATCAACCACACCGCAAGGACACGCATTTGTAAAACAAACTTCATACTATTTTTTTTCCGTGTCATAATAAAAGTAGATAATCCTGAAATTTTAGTAACGCCCCCTAGGAATAAGTCAACAACAGAGCTCGGTCCAAGTTTTTTACCTTAAACGGTTCTGCCACCGCCAATCCCGGTACCCAACAGACAATAGTCCCACACATTACCATCGGTTTGTCGAAATAATCTGGTGCTAATTTCCCCAAAATGCTGCCCAATTTTTTAGGAGATTTATGGCTGAACATAACGTAGCCAGACTTTGGATCAAAAGCTTGAATGCTTAAGTTTTGCCCATCTCCAACCTCAATATATGCTTGCTTGCAAATGTCGCATTCTAAGAGCATACCTTCGTTTTCAATCTTGCATGGCTTTTGGGATAATGTTTTGCCGCTGGGCAGATAAATGAGCCCCTTTGCCCAATTGTTAAAATCGAAATTAGCGCGTTGTTTCAATCTGCTTGCAAAATCACCTTTTGTCTCCAGAATCCCCTGGGACACAACTACCCCTTCGCCATGCATTGCATTTATGTGTACGTTTTCGGCCATTTCCTTGCCCAACCGAACGGAATCAAATAAATTTTCGAAGTCTTTTCGGCGAAGTTCGATGCGCTTATTCAATAACCATTTGCGCAGGATGTGTTTTAGCATAGAACTTGGCATGCCATTGAATTTTGAAATGTTTATTCCTTTGGCGGAATTTATCATTGTTTCGTGGGAAGAAACTTCTTCAACAAAATCCTGAGCCTCAGCGATTGCCGCATGGCTCTTCGCTATATTCGCAACAATATCGTATTGGGGAACAGCTTTCTGAAGCTCGGGTAATATGACATTGCGTACCGTATTTCGAAAATAATAGCAGGACATATTGCTGAAATCTATTCTCCACGGTACTCCGCATTGCTTCAAAACTGATTCTATCTCAGATTTTTTAATACCCAGCAGCGGCCGAAGTCTAATCGTCCCATCGGCAAATTTCTGCATTTCCCGCGGAGCGGAAAGACCTTCGAGGCCACTTGCCCTTGTCAGGCGCATTATCAAAGTTTCGGCCATGTCATTCTGCTGTTGTCCAAGTAACAAAATCCTGGAGCCAATTGCCCGCATTTGCTTGGAAAAAAATTTATAGCGAATATTACGCAACGTTTCTTCCGATGGTTTGTCGAGAGGTTCATTTAATGTTCCTCCAATGAAATTCAAACCCAAATACTCGGCAAGTTTTGCAACAAACTCGGCGTCCTGAAACGATTCTTCCCCTCGCAGATTGTGATTTAAATGAAGTATCGTTGCTCTGTTGAAAGAATAATCACCGTAGTCGCAAAATGCACAAAAAGCCAGTGTCAGAAACAAAGAATCGCTGCCACCGGAGCAGGCGATGCAAACTGGCCCACAGTACTCGCAGTTACCGTCACCTATAACATCCAAGGCGGTTTCAGTATTGCCGAAAAACTTTGAATTGGTTCTAGTTTTTTCAAAAAGCTCTCCCGCTAATTCTCTAAATCTGGAGAGTAAATTTTTTTTATTTTTAGGGAACATGGAGGTACCCTTTGCGAGGTTTTGCAAATTTTCAATAAGAATCGCAAAGTTGGTGCCATTTTCAAGCAAAGAAATCTTGACTTCGGAGCGATATAGCTTACCCATCAATGCCCTCCGATGCCTGATGGTGTAATGGTAGCACAACTGATTTTGGTTCAGTTTGTCTAGGTTCGAGCCCTGGTCAGGCAGCCAAGTCTTTTGGCCACAAATTTCCAAAAATATTCAAGCTGAAAAGCCCCGGGTGTTCAACTCCTAAGCCGCTCAAATAGAGGGATGGCAGGGAATTAGGAAGAGCAGAAATAGTGAAAGCGAAAATGTCAAGGCCCCAACATGGCCCCAAAAATAAATTCAAGCGAATAAGGACAGGCAAAGGCCCCAGGGCGAGGTTTAATGGTTTTATATTGGAATCGAAGGATTAGCTCGAAATGACTCGTCCCTGGGAGAAGATGGTATAAGAAGCTCCGGTGGGCCCTAAAAAATTAGATTGAAATAGTTGGTAATTCGCTGCGAATTTTCATGACCTGAATAAAATAAAGTAGTCAAATCAGTAAGGGAGGAATGAAACATCGTCGTCGTCTTTCCGGGAGTTATCGCCTGTGCAGGAGTTGGATTCCCCTCATCTCAACCTGGCCTTGCTGGTGCTGAGTTAGTTTGCCGGTGATTTCACCATTGGATACAATTTCCCAGTCATCATGGGAGCAGAATTTCCCTAAGAGGCAGCCCTGATCCTGCTAATCCTCATCACCTATTCTCATTTAATAATCAGCGGAGCCCCATTGAGGACCTATGCCTATTCTCAATGTTTTTCAACTCCCCCGCCACGGAGAAGGCCTATGTTTGCCCTCGTTTGCTTAAATTTTATTTTTGCGGCAACTTGCTTTTTCTAATGCTAACTCTTCTCTCTCTGCCTGCCATCCTCTTATTTATTTGAGCGGGCTAGGGTCAGGACTCGTAAAGAAGCATTGACGGGTCAGGAAAAGGCCAACAGGAGATTGGCCATAATGAAATTTAGTAGAGGAAGCCTTTGAGAGGATAAAGCCGTATTTCCCGAAGTTGCGTGGGAAATCGTGGGTTGACGACCGGGGGGCATCAGCAGGATAGTACGTTCTCCGCAACGAGCTGGAATGGCGGGACGTCCCGAGGGAATATGAGCCCTACAAGACGCTCCGCAGACGCTTCATTCGGTGGAGCAGGCTTGGGGTATCTGCCAAAATTTTGCAAAAGCTGTCCAAGTGCGAGACAAAAATCCTAATGATGGGATGCAACCCATTTGAAGGTTCATAGGACAGCGGCGAGCCTAAAAAAGGGGATCTTCCCCGTGGCATATCGAAAGAATTAAAGGAGGACTGGGCAGCAAGCTACATGCCGTTTGTGATGGCTTCGGGCGGCCGGTAAGGCTGTTGCCGACCGCTGGGAACGTCAATGACATCGTTGGCGCCGGTAAACTGCTGAAAGACTTACAGGACAGCGGCAAGCCTAAAAAAAGAGGCTTCACCGCGCCACATCGGGCGAACCAAAGGAGGACTTGGTAAGCAAGCTACATGCCGTTTGTGGTGGCTTTGGGCGGGCTGATTTCGGGAAAAACTGAGACCGCTGGGAACGTCAATG